>NZ_JAVRHI010000521.1:0-83723 GCF_034105845.1 Streptomyces sp. CRN 30
CGGGCCTCTCACTCCCCGGGGAGTGAGAGGCCCGTCCGTACACCTGGTCCTTCTGCTGCCGGCTCAGCCGCCGGCGAGCGTCTTCTTCACCGCGGCGGCGACCCGGCCGCCCTCGGCCAGGCCCGCCACCTTCGGATTGACGATCTTCATGACGGCGCCCATGGCCCTCGGGCCCTCGGCTCCGGCGGCCTTGGCCTCCTCGACGGCCTGCGCGACGATCGCGTTCAGCTCGTCGTCGCCGAGCTGCTTGGGCAGGTAGGCGGCGAGCACCTCGCCCTCGGCCTTCTCCCGCTCGGCGCTCTCGGCGCGGCCGCCCTGCGCGAACGCCTCGGCGGCCTCGCGCCGCTTCTTCGCCTCGCGGGCGATCACCTTCTGCACTTCGTCGTCGGAGAGCGTGCGCTTCTCCGTGCCCGCGACCTCCTCCTTGGTGATCGCGGTCAGCGTCAGCCGCAGCGTCGAGGAGCGGAGCTCGTCGCGCTCCTTGATCGCGGCGTTGAGGTCGTCGTGCAACTTCGCCTTGAGCGTGGTCATGACGTCGATTGTCGCAGGTACGGGGAGATGGACGCCCGTCATTTCCGGGGTGCGGACGCCGAAGCCGTCCACCGCGCACCGTCGCGCACCCTCGCACACCGGCGCGCACCGGGGAGCCGGGAATCTGACACGATGGTCGTATGCGCGCGCGATACGGAGTGCCCCTGTCCATCGCGGCGGCTGGCGCCGCCGGTCTGGTCTACGCCGCGGGCTTCGAGGCCCGCTCGTTCCGCCTCCGAAGGGTGACGATCCCCGTCCTCCCCTCCGGCATGCGACCCCTGCGCGTGCTCCAGGTCTCCGACATCCACATGGTCCGCGACCAGCGCAAGAAGCAGCGGTGGCTGCGCTCGCTGGCCGGCCTGCGCCCCGACTTCGTCCTAAACACCGGGGACAACCTCTCCGACCCCGAGGGCGTCCCCGAGGTCCTGGACGCGCTCGGCCCCCTGATGGAGTACCCCGGCGCGTACGTCTTCGGCTCCAACGACTACTACGGACCGAAGCTGCGCAATCCCGCCCGCTACCTGATCGAGAAGGTCCAGGGCCGCCACGGCCTCAACGGCAACGAGCCGGCCGTCGGCGTCGTCCACAACCCGTGGGAGGACCTGCGCGACGGCTTCGACGCGGCGGGCTGGCTGAACCTGACGAACACGCGCGGCACGCTCAAGGTCGAGGGCGTCTCCGTGGAGCTGACGGGCCTGGACGACCCGCACATCAAGAGGGACCGGTACGGAGAGGTGGCCGGCGGCCCGTCGTCCGCGGCGGACTTCTCGATGGGCGTGGTGCACGCGCCGTACCTGCGCGTCCTGGACTCCTTCACCGCCGACGCGTACCCCTTGGTCCTCGCCGGCCACACCCACGGCGGCCAGCTCTGCATCCCCTTCTACGGCGCCCTGGTCACCAACTGCGACCTGGACACGGACCGCGTGAAGGGCCTGTCCACGCACACGTCGGAGGGCCGCACGTCCTATCTCCACGTCTCCGCGGGCTGCGGCACGAACCGCTACACCCCGGTGCGCTTCGCGTGCCCGCCGGAGGCGACGCTGCTGACGCTGGTGGGGCGGGAGTAACCCGCCCGGCCCACCCGCAGTGCCCGTTATGCCCCATTTCCCTACCGTGAGGGCATGACCGCACCGATACCCAGGGACATCCCGGACCTGCCCGCGGTCCCGGGCCCGCCCGCGCTGCTGCCCTCCCCCGTCCCGGCGACGGCCGTCGTCACGCCGGTACGCCGCCCCGTGGCGGCCGTCTACCGCCTGCTGACGGCCGCGCTGGCCGCCACGGGCGTCATGATCGAACTGCTCCTCGCCGGCCCGTCCACCCGGGCCCTGAGCCACTTCTCGGTCCAGAGCGGAATCCTGCTCGCCGTGGTCCTCGCGCTCTCGGCCCGCCGCGCCCTGACCGCGCGCCGCCCCCTGCCGTCGGCCCTGACGGGAGCGGTACTGCTCTACGCCGTGACGGCGAGCCTGGTCCACCACCTGCTCCTGACCAACACGGCCAGCCCCTTCGCCCTCACCGAAGCACCCACGGGCTGGCACGCGGTGTCCGGCGCCCTCCTCGACACGGCGGTCCCTCTCGCCGCCGCCGCCGACTGGCTCTTCCTCACCGTCCCCGGCCGCATGCGGCTGCGCCAGGCCGCGGCCTGGATGCTGTTCCCCCTCCTCTACCTGGCCTTCTCCCTCGGCCGCGGCGAACTCCTCCTCCCCCACAGCGCCGGCCGCTACCTTTACCCCTTCCTCGACGTCGACCAGCACGGGTACCGGGGCGTGCTCGGCAACGCGCTCCTGCTGGGCCTCGCCCTGTACGCCCTGGCCGTCCTGATCGTGGCCCTGGACCACGCCCGCCCGAACGCCCTCCGCCGCCCCTGCTGAATCGGATTTCGTCTCCGGCGCGCGGTGGGCTAAAGTTAACGACGTCGCCGCGACAGCGGTCGACACTCGGGGTGTGGCGCAGCTTGGCAGCGCGCTTCGTTCGGGACGAAGAGGTCGTGGGTTCAAATCCCGCCACCCCGACAGAGTAAGACCAGATCAGGGCCCTGATTCTCACTGAGAATCAGGGCCCTGACTGCTGTTCGGAACCCTCTGGGTGTCAGCTGGGTGTGATCTTTTCGGCGGTGTGCAACACGGCGGCACGCTCCTGCAACAGGAGGTCCAGGGCCGGCACCGCCGAGCGCGGGGCCAGGGCCAGGCGCTCGTCCAGCGACCGCAGCCACACCTCCGTCAGCCCGTCCACCATGGCAATGCGCATCGAGTCCGTGATGTGCGTGTAGAGCGCGCTCACCGACCCGTCCTCATGACCGATCCGCTCGTCGATCAGAACCTTCGGCACACCGAGCTCCTCCAGCAGCGTCCGATGCCCATGCCTCAGCCCGTGCCGGGTCAGCTTGTCCTTCACCGGCAGCCAGCACGCCTCCGCCCGGCCGGCCGCGCCACGCCCACGCACCGGCAAGCCGGGCCACGGCCCCGCCGTCACCGGTACGGGGTGGGCCTCCTGCGGCGCCTTCTTCGGGTACCACCCGGTGGCTGCCGGAGTGAAGATCCATGTCGCATGCCCGGACCTCCGCCAGTGCGCAGCCTCGCGCGCCGGGCCCGCCGGCCGCTCGTAGCCGAGCTCGGCCACGGCGGCCTCCACCTTCTGCCTCGTCGCCTCCGCGACCGTCTCCGGACGGTTGAGGACGTTGGAGACCGTGCCGGTCGACACCCCGCAGGCCTCGGCGACCTGCTTGAGCGTGGGGCCTGCCCGCTTCTGGCCGGCCAGGCCGCGCCCGTTGAAGGTGTAACGCAGCCCGTGGCACGAACAGCTGTCACCGGGGACGCGCGCGTGGTGGCGGGTCACCAGATCCAGCAGCCAAACCGGCAGGTCGAGGTCCCGGTAGCTGTCGTCCTTCGGCGGGCACCGGTGCAGCTCGCCGGAGTCCAGCTCGTACAGCTGCCACTCAACTCGCAGCGTTCGGGTCTGCGGCCGGACGAACTCCCGCTCAAGGCCGACAATCTCGCCCCAGCGCATCCCGGTGTACGCCTTCACAATCGTGGCGACGAACTCGTCATCCCGCCCGGAGAGGAGGGACGTGCGCTCGGCGATCAAGAGGGCACCGAGCATGGAGGTGATCGCCTTCTCCGGCCCACGTTTCCGGCTCCTGCCGTGCCGTCGGCCACGGCCGCGTCGCCGCGCGGCGACGTTCTTCGCCGCCAGCTCCTGCTCCACCGCGTCCGCCAGGACCAGGTGCAGCAGTGACCGACGCGTGCGGACGCTGGAGAGCGCCGCGCCCCGGGCCTTCTGCGCTCTCTCCCACTTCACGATCATGGTGTCCGTGATGTCCCGCACCGGGTGCGGACCGAAGGCGGGGAGCAGGTGCGCCAGGTTCCGCCGGTAGTTCTGCATCGTGGAAGCGGCGAGGTCCTGACCCTCGATCCACTCCTCGACGAACTGGGCGAAGGTCTTCTGCCCAGCTTCTATGCGTTGCTCAGGCGGCACGTACCGCCCCTTCTTCGCCTCCTCGAAGGCGTCGACCTCGGCCTTCTCGGCGGCCTTCTGTGCGGTCGTCTTCGTCGGGTACCGGACGGCACGACCGTCCTGGTCGACCACGACGCCCTGTGCTTTGCGGTCCGGCCGCTGGTAGCAAGCCCGGAAGTACGTCTTGCCTCGTGCCGTCCGCTTCTCGGCATACGCCACGGCTTACCCCCTCTGTTGCACGAGGGCGCTGATCAGCTCCCTCGCCGTGCATCTCCCGTCCGTGAGCGCGGCGTTGATGGCGTGATGGTCAGCCTCGGTGATCAGGGCCGCGTTCAGGCACAACGTGTCTGGGGCGTTCTCATGGTCGATCCACATCACCACCGTGGGCTGTACACCTGTGACTCGCACAGCGCGAGACACCGACTGCATATGCGTCGGCATAGATCCCCCTGCCGGAACTCGGTGGCCCCCTCATCCGGTCCGGTCATGTGATCACATACCGACGGATGACGGCAGGGGTTATGCAGAAGTAGCGCAGAATTACTCGTTCGAACGCGTACCGGTTGCTTCTGATGAAACGTCCACGCTGACGGCGCGCAGCGCGGCCAGTAGCTCCTCGGCGCTCAGCCCCTCCTCGCCGCGCAGGACGATCGTGGCCCGAACCTTTCCCGCCGGCGTGGGCACCTCCACCACTCGGGACTGCAGCAGGGGCCCGCGGCGCAGGGACTCCTGTACGTCCACTGCCAGGTCCGAGCCGCCGGTCGACTCGGTAGTGGTCGGCGCTGCGGCCGCATCGGCCATGACCGGCTCGCCGCCGGCGGCCACCAGGTCCGTGGAGTCGTCAGTCCATCCGACGATGCGCGCGTAGTGCCGGATCGTCGGCGTGATCTTGGCGACCTCGCCCTTTTCGATGTTCCGGATGGCTCCCCGGCCGACACCGATCGACGCAGCAACCTGCTGCTGCTCGATGCCCTTGGCGATGCGCGCGGCCCTCAGTTTCTCGCCGAGCCGAGTCAAGTTACTGGCCATGCCGCACATCATGCCCCATCAGTACGCAACAGCGTGTGCCTTCTACCTGCACTTTAGGGGCGCACGCGTTGCATTTCAGACGTGAGATGCACAGGGGTTGCGCTACCACTACCGAGCGTCATGCTCACTTTCTGACGGCAAACGTACGGCAGACGCCTTGCATGCGTAGCCTCGTATGTATAGTTTCTGAACGTGACACCGAACGGAACGGCACTTCGAGCCATACGCCGCGATCAGTCTCTGAGCGTGCGGGAGCTGGCCGCGCGAGCTGGATGCTCCGCTAGCCAGGTCTCCCGCATAGAGCGTGGGCTGGCTGCGGACCCGGGCGGCGAGCTCCTCGCCCGACTGGCCAAAGCCCTGGAGGTGCCGGTCGGCGACATCACGAAGGGAGTTCAGCCGCCCGTGTCTACCGCACCCCTGACGCAGCCGTCCGAGCGGAAAGTGCCGTACCCCGGTACCCCCGAGGGGCAGCTGTTCCACTACACGCCCGAAGAGGCTGCGCGCTTTCTGCCCTGGTCGCACAACCAGCTCAAGCGCAAGGCATATGCCCGCGAGATCCCGTACAACGACGGCGGAAAACGAGTCACGTTCACGGGCCGTGACATCCGCGAGATCAGCGACATGACCGCGGTCCGCCCGCTCTCCGAGACCGCCCAGCGCCGCAGCGCCTAGTCGCGCAGCGGGGCCGCTCGGACCTGCATGTCCGTAGCGACCCCGCCGAGAAGCGCTCACCTCACATCACTCACTCTGAAATGAGGTTCACGTGGCACAGGCTACCCAGCCCACCACGACCACGCCCGACCAGGACACCGCCCGCGCCTCCTACCAGCGCGCCCGGGCCCTCGCCGACCGGCTCGTCGGCCAGATGCCGGTCCTGCCGAACGCGATCGACATCCACCGGGCCCTCGACCGCGACGCCTTCGGCGTCCGCCTCCACTTCGGTACCGGTCTCGACGCCGGCCGCAGCGTCCTCCAGCTGGCCACCCTCACGGACACCGAGGTCCTGCGCGAGGACACCCGCGACGTCGTCTGGATCGAGGCGCGCACCACCGTCGACGGCGTCGCGCTCATCGGCCGGGCACTGACGAACACCGAGGACGCCGACCAACTCCTCCCCCGGACCGCCACCGCCCAGGACCCGGACACGACGGAGGAGCCGACCGCGACCACGCAGCCGACGCCCACCGCCACCGCCTCCCCTGTCGGCATCGCGATACCCGCCCTGGTCCCCGTCCGCGCCCTCGCCGCCATGAAGACCGCGGCGCCGGAGACCACCGCGTGAGCCGCGACCTGCAGCACCGACTGCACACCCGCCTCCAGCTGGCCACTGAGATGCTGGACCTGCCGCTCACCGGCAAGCACCTTGAGGACCTGGCCGTCGAGCTCACCCCCGCCATCAAGGCGATGCTCGCCGAGCAGGCCGACAGCCACACCGCCACCGTGCCCGTCCGCTACGCGGTGGTCGCCGGTACGGAGACGGACGAGACGACCGGCATCCGCACCACCACGTACGCGCCGTGCACCACTCGCGTCAGTACGGACGTCGCCGAGGACGCGCCCGCCGCGTTACTCGCGGCGACGTTCCGGACCCAGCAGGCGGACGTGACCGCTACCGACGTACCCTCCGCCGCCTACCTCGGGCTGACCGTACGGCCGCAGTCGCTGCAGGACTGGGCCTGGTGGGTCGCCAGACTCGCGCTCGACACCGCGGCCCTGACCCAGCGGGGCGGCGCGGTCCACGGCGTCGGCACCGTAGGCGAGGTCGTCGTCAACGTCTGTGGCGACGGGGTGCCCGACCTGCTCGCCGACGAGAGCGTGGCCCGGCTGATGGGCCTGCTGGCCCCGACGCAGGCGCTGCGTGAGGGGGCCGGCCTGTGAGCGCCGACGTCACCACGGGCGCCGAGTGGCTCGCCGCCACCCTGACCGGTGGCGCCATCACCGTCACGGTCATGGCCGGTCTCAAGCTCGCCCTCGACAGCGACCACCGCGCGGCGGCCACGCCCGACCGGGCCGCCGAGCCCGACCGTGAGCCCGCCACCCCGGCTGTCTCGCCGCAGGCCCCGGTGCCCACGGCCCGGCACGCCGGCCAGCCCGCCGCCGAGGACACCCAGCCGCTGACCGTCCAGCGCCCGCGTCACAGCAAGGGACCCTGCTGATGGACCTGATCACCGAGACCTACCTCGGGTGGGACCCGCTCACCCACACCGTCGACTGCCCCAACCCCACCTGGGACGTGGCCGAGATCCGGCGGACCGAGGGCGTGCGCCCGCTGTCCACCGGCGCCGAACAGCACGCCTGCCCCAACGACATCTGCGGCCACGCCGACCAGTTCGCCCGGGTGCAGGTGCGGCTGCTGTGCCGGGGCTGCGGCACCGTCCACACCCTCAGCGGCGAGGCCCTCACCCAGACCTGCACCACCACGGCGACGACCGGCTGGGGCCAGACCCCCACCCGGTACGGCGACGTCTGGCTGTGGCCCGGCCGCCCCACCGCCCCGGGCCGCACCCCCAGCCAGTACCTCGTCACCCGCCAGGCCGCCACCCTCACCCGCGCCACCCTGCACGGAATCATCACCGCCTACCGCCAGGCCGACGGCACCCGACGCTGGCTCGCCGGCGTGGAGCCGGACGACACCGGTGCCCACCAGATCAGCACCCTCCGCTGGCGCCACGCCTCCAACGCGCTGGACACCCTCGCGGAGGCCGCCGAGTGGACCGCGACCATCGCCGACCTCCCGCAGCGCCCGCTGGTGGTGGCCGTCTGATGAACCTCAGCCCCAACGCCAAGGTGACGATCGCCATCGACATCGACGTGGCCCAGCTGCCCCGCGTGCCGGACGACCACCTGGCGATGCTGTGGCACGTCGCCCAGTTCAACCCCGCCGCCTTCGCCGACCAGCAGGCCGGCGAACTGGTCCAGAAGATCAGCTGGGAGATCATCCGCCGGTGGCTGGGCAACACGCCGCCGTCGATGTACAACCACCAGCCGCGCCAGTACCACTGGCAGCAGCTCTGCCGCTTCGCCTCTTACCGAGACGGCGACTGGCACCCCGACCCGGACAAGCTCGCCCGGTACGAGGCCGAGCAGGCGCAGGCCGCCGAGGACGGTGACAGCTGATGCCGCGCGAGGCCTACATCGCCAAGAAGTTCAGCCCGCGCAGCCTCAACCTGATCGCGACAGCCGAGCGCATTTGTCGGCAGTACGCCGAGCAGGGCTTCGACTTGACCCTGAGGCAGCTGTACTACCAGTTCGTCGCCCGCGACCTGCTGCCGAACAAGCAGTCCGAGTACAAGCGACTCGGCAGCATCGTCAACGACGCGCGCCTGGCCGGCCTGCTCGACTGGAACTACATCGTCGACCGCACCCGTAACCTGCGCGGCCTCTCCCACTGGGACAGCCCGCACGAGGTCATCCGGTCCGCGGCCGCGGGCTACCGCACCGAACGGTGGGCGAACCAGCCGCACCGCGTCGAGGTCTGGATCGAGAAGGACGCCCTCGTCGGCGTCATCGCAGGCGTCTGCCAGCGATACGACGTGGACTACTTCAGCTGCCGCGGCTACACCTCCCAGTCCGAACTATGGGGTGCCGCCCAGCGGATGATCCGCTACCAGCGCGCGGGACAGAAGCCCGTAATCATTCACCTTGGGGACCACGACCCGTCCGGGGTGGACATGACCCGGGACATCCGCGAGCGCCTGGACCTGTTCGAGGCCGACGTCGACGTCCGGCGGATCGCTCTGAACATGGACCAAGTCGAAGAGCACCAGCCGCCCCCTAACCCGGCCAAGCTCACCGACAGCAGGGCCACCGGCTACATCCGCGAGCACGGCCGCTCCAGCTGGGAGCTGGACGCGCTGGAGCCGACGCTGCTGGACCAGCTCATCGAGGAAGAGATCTGGTCCTGGCGGGACATCGATCTGTGGGACACGGCCACCACCGCCATGGACCGGGAGCGCACGCTCCTGCGCAACGTCGCCAGCCGCTGGACCGAAGTCGCCGCGCTCGTCGCCGAGGGCGGTGACGCCTGATGTCCCGGCCCGACGCCATCGCGCGCCTGCTGCGCAGAGACCAGCCCACGCGCACGCCCCTGGCGTACGAGCTGCGCGGCTCGGTCGTGCAGTTCCTCGCCCCGGGCACCACCGCCCCGACCTGGCAGGCCACGCCCGAGCTGCTCGCCGCGGCGATCGACCAGGCGCTGCAGAAGGACACCCGCGACGGCGCCCAGCCGCCGGCGGGCGGGTCCACTGCACGCGCCGAGATCCTCGCCGTCCTGCAGTCCGCCGGCTACAACGCGCCCGCGGCCGCCGAGCTCCTCGGCCGCGCGTTCCGCGAGCCCCACGCCACCCCGGCCGACGAGTTCACGGAGACCCTCGCGGGCGGCCACGCCCTGATCGTCGAGCACGGCGACTGCGAGTTCCACGGCTCCTGCCAGTGCGGCCGCCGCCTCGGCATCCTCCGCCCCGACGCCCCGATCGACCGGCTCGCCGGGGCCTGGGAGCGCCACACCCTCACCGAACTCACTGAACTCACCGCTTCTCCGATCGGAGCATCATGACGCGCACCCGCTCCTGGACCGCCTCGCTACAGGACAGCGTCTTCGCCCTCGGCGCGGCCGCCCGCGAGACCCAGCGCGCCTACCAGGCCGCCGTCATCGCGGCGGACCACGTCGACCTGGACCGCCTGCGTCTCCTCGACGGCCGGGTCCTGCGCCGCGACGCCGGATCCACCGGCCATGAGCCGCACCTCGGCGCGCTGAGCCGCATCAACGACCTGCAGCTGAACCACATGTTCCGGCTGAAGGACCTGTACACCGAGGCGGCCCGCGCCTACGCCCACGGGACCACCTGGGCGGTCCGGCAGGTGCAGGCCGGGCAGCGGCCCGAGCACGTCGTCCTGGCCGTCGGTGACGACGGACACTACCTCTTCCCTGCGACCGTCGCCCCGCTGCAGCTGGACCGCTACGCCGGCGCCGCCGCCGTCGGGGCCGCCCGCGCGCGGTACGAGCGGTGCCTGGACGCCGGGGACACCGCCGAGGAGATCGACGCCCAGGCGTACGTCCCGGATCACGAGGCCGGCCAGCTGCACCAGGCCCTCGACATCGCCGCCGGACTCCCGGACGCCGCCTACGCCTACGGCGTGGCCGCAGAGGGAGCCCTGCACTACGCGATCAACACCCGCCCCGCCGACGAGTGACCAGACGCCGACGCCGTCCGGGCCCGTGCGACTGGCGCGGACCCGGACGGCACGCCTGGACCTACGCCCAGCTGTACCCGTCCGGCTGGTGGTGCGCCCACCACACCCCCGCCGCCCAACGCGGCCTGCCCGAACCCCCGCAGGGGCCGGGCTGGCCCGCCCACCGCCAGCCCCCACATGGCACCGATCCCGAGGCCGCTGCCCCCACCAGCACCGAGCACGACCAGGAGCAACGCTCATGACCGCACCGGCCACACCCCGTACCCCGAGCCCCGGTGACCTCGCCCGCCGCCGGCCCCCGAAGCCCACCCCACCGCGTCCGGCGGCCGCTACTCACCGCCCGTCCACCGCCCCGGCCACGACGCCGGTGCCGGTGGCGGCCGTGGACGCCGTCTCGCCCGGCAAGCTCGTCCGCAGGGAACAGTTCAAAAAGTTCTTCCTCTACGGGCTGCGCATCTCCCGGATGCACCCGCACTCGCGGCTGGTCGGCCATGACCTGCTGTGGCGAGCGACCAACGCCGGTGCGATCGCCCCGAGCCGACAGCCCAGCGTCGAGATGCTCGCGGACCACACCGGTCTGGACGCCAGGCAGATCGACGTGGCGCTGGCGAACCTGCGCTCCCGCGGCTGGCTCGTCTCCCGCCGTATCACCGAGGGCCCCCGCGCCGGCCGCGACGGCTGGGGGCTGGCCGTCCCCGCCGTCGTCCTCGCCGAGCTCCGCTCCCGCCGTAGCAGCGACCCCATGGACCACGCCCGCTGACCACTACCCCACCGACGCCGGGCGGGCGCTGACCACCCGCGCCCGCCCGGCACCCAACCCCACCACCCCACCGGAGAACACAGTGATCTCGCTGAGCAAGGTCGAACAACAGGCGCCCGGCCTGGTGTCCCTCGCCAAGACCGCGTCCGTCAGCCTGACCAAGCACGGCTTGGCCGGACAGCGCGCGGCCGTCTACCTCGTCATCGACCGGTCCTACTCGATGCGCGGCTACTACGCCGACGGCAGCGTGCAGCACCTCGCCGACCAGGCCCTCGGCCTGTCCGTGAACCTCGACGACGACGGCGTCGTCCCGCTGATGATGTTCGACACCCGGCCCTATCCCATCGTGGACATCCACCTCGGCAGGCACGAGGGCGCCGTCGCCGGCCAACACGCCCTGTTCGGCGGGGACCGGACGATGGGCGGCACGAACTACCAGCCCGCCATGGCCGCCGTCGTCGACAACTACCGCAGCCTGGCCACCGCCGACCCGGCGCTGGTGATCTTCCAGACGGACGGCGTACCACAGGACGTCCGGGCGACGGCCGACTACCTCGCCCGCGTCTCGAAGCTGCCCGTGTTCTGGGCGTTCGTCGGCTTCGGCCCGCAGCCCGTGCCGTTCCTGCAGCAGCTCGACACCCTCGGCGGCCGCGTCGTCGACAACGCCTCCTACTTCCACACCGGAGCCCGCCCGCAGGCGGTCCCCGACGACGTCCTCTACGACGGCATCACCGGCGAGTTCGCCGCCTGGCTCCCCGCCGCCCGCGCCGCCGGAATCCTCCGGTGAGGCGCACCCTCGCCCTGCTCGGCACCGGCCTGACCGCCGTGGCGCTGGTCCTGACCGCCTGCGACGACGGGTTCGAGCAGGGCCCGGCCGGCCAGGTCGTCGCCAAGGACCGCGACCAGGAGTGCCGCAAGGCCACGACCGGCTCCCGGAAGAAAACCCGCGACTGCCACTGGGAGTACGAGCTCACCACCCGCGACCGCGACGGCCAGGAGCACGAGTTCGAGGTGCCCTCCGGCGTCTACGACTCCTGTCGCCGCGGCTCCGCCTACCCCTCCTGCATCAACCGCTGACCACCCGAAGGGCCTTACCCCACATGCGTCGCTTCCTCCTCGGCCTCGGCATGGGCGCCGCCGGCTCCGTCATCGCCTGGGCCGCGACCCACAGCCCCGGCTGGACCGTCGTCATCGGCCTCACCGTCGCGGTCCTGATCTGGTTCTGCGAGTTAGTCCTCGACGACCTGATCTGACCCTCCCCGCCCAGCCCCCCCAGCTCCGAAGGAACCCGATGTCCGCCGCCGCGCTCGCAGCCACCGAGGCTGCACCGCACGCCCAGCCGCCCCGCGCGGCCGCGGCCGTGCACCCGCGCGCCGGCGGACTCACCATCAAGGCCCCCCTGCGCCTGGTCGTAGGTGCTCAGTACCCCGACAGGGCCCTGAGCACCTACGTCAAGGTCGCAGCCCTGGCCCTCCGCCCGGAGGGCTGCACCGCCCGCGTCGCCACCCTCGCCGCCTACCTCGGCGTGTCCAAGAGCTCGGTGGAGCGAGGCCTGCGCCCGCTCACCAAGCCCGACCCGGTCGACGGCCTGATCGAGATCCCCACCGTCCGCCGTACGGCGCGCGGCGGCACCGGCGAGTCCGCGCACCGCGTCACCCGCCCCCTCGCCGAAGGCGAACTCTGGGTCCGCATCCCCGTGCGCGCCGCCGAGGCCCTCAGCCCGCGACTGCTGCGCCTGTACGCGCTCCTCACCTACGCCGTCGCCCGCACCATCCCGGTCACGATGGCCGAGCTGGCCGAGATGCTCCGCCACGACAGCGGCACGCAGGCAGGCGAGTCGCTCGACGAGCGGACGGTCCGCCGCCTGGTCGACGAGCTCGAGGCAACGGGCTGGATCACCGTGCACCGGCGCGAGGGCGTTCGCGGCCGCCACGCCTACGAGATCCACCGCCATCCCCTGCACTCCGTCCCGGCCCCGCCGGAGACCGAGGCGCCGGCGGACGGCGAGACCGGCGCGGACCAGGACGGCGAGCAGCTCACGCTGTGGGCCGAGGCCGAGGACGGGGCACCGGTCATTCATGACGGATCGGGTCCGGACGATCTTGACGGATCCCTCGCGTCTAAGGAAGACCACCCGACTGACCGACCCGACGAGACGAACCCCGTGGGGGTTGACCGCCGTAGGCGAGGTGACCGTAAGTGGGTCGCCGCACCTGTGGATAACGCCACGCTGCCGGACACGTTCCGGTCCAGCGCCTCTCGCGCTCCGCTCGGCAACCGCCCCATCGCCGCCCCCACCTCCAACAGCAACAGCAACAGCCAGGAGCCCAGCGGCTACACCGGGCCGCAACTGCGCTGGACCCGACGCATCCACGAGGCCCTCGCCCCCGTCCGCCACGAACTCGCCAGCATCCGACCGTTCGTGCTGCGGCGTCTCGCCCGCGAGATCGGCGCCCAGCTCGACACCGGCGTCACCCCCGAACGGATGGCCGCCCGCATCGGCCGCCGCTACCGCGCCGTAGAGCGCGCCGCCATCCGCGACATGGGCGCCTGGCTCCTGGCCGTCGGCATCCCGCGCCGCGGGGACTGCACGGTCCCCGAGTGCGAGGAGGGCACGCTGTGGCCGCACCTCGGCGACTGCCGGGCCTGCGGCACCCGCCGCGCGCAGGAGCAGGCCTGGTGGCGGGAGGCCCGCCGCCTCGACGCCCGCCTGCAGGAGATCCGCCAGCAGAACGCCGAGCAGCGGGCCGACGCCGAGGCGCGGCGTGAGCGCCGGGCCGCCGGCCGCGCCCGGGCGCAGCTGCTGCAGGACCTCGGCGACGGAACGCTCCCGGCGGCCGCGGTCCACGGGCCGCCCGCGCCGGAGCCGGAGCTCGGCCCGGCCATGGTCCTGCCGCCGAAGAAGAGCTACCGCGAGCGCGATGCGGCGTCGGACGAAGAGGTCCTCGCCGCCGTCGCTGCCCACGGCCAGGCCGTCGCGCTTCACCTCTACGGCCACCTGCGGGTGCTCCCGCTATTGCGCGGCCTCCACCATCCCGACCAGCCCGGCCACGACCGGAGGACGCATCATGCCCAGTGACCACGACATCGACCACTGCCGCGACTGCCGCGGCCGGATCCGGTGGGCGATCACCGTGAACGGCCGCCGCCAGGCCGTGAACGCCGACCCCGACGAGGCCGGCAATTTGGCCGCCCACACCGACGGCACCGGCACCCTCAAGGTGAGGGTGCTGAGTGCCGAGCGTCCGACGCTGGAGCACGCCGAGTGGCGGGCCATGCCCCACATCGCGACCTGCAGCCGCCCGCGGCCGCGGGCACCGCGCACCGCGAGCAGGCCCGGCCGGCGCGCCGCCGTACGGCCCGGCGCCTGGCGGTGGAACCGGTGACCACCGACACCCCGGTCCCGGACGAGGACCACCCGACCGGTACCGCCTGGCGCTCCGGCCCCCGGCCCGCTGGGCTGCCCGAGTACATCCGGCCGTGGACGCCGGAGGAGCAGCTCCGGCACGTGGCCGACCTCCTCGACGGCATCGACGGGTACGCCGTCGGCCAGCCGATGCAGGCGGCCGTCCGGGAGCCGGACGGTCCGCCGGGCGGCCGGCCATGACCGCGGCCGCCATGTTCCGCCAGGACTGGGAAGAGGCCGCGGCCTGCCGGGGGCAGGACCTCGACGCCTGGTTCCCCCGGCGCCTGCCGTCCGCGGTCGTGCTGGCCACCTGCCGCGGCTGCCCTGTGCGCGCCGAGTGCCTCTACGACGACCTCACCACCAGCGCCCCGCGTGACCGGTACGGCATCCGGGCCGGGCTCACCCGCACGCAGCGGGGCGCCCTCCCCTCCTACACGGAGCCGCCCGAGGACGTCCTGCCCGTCCTGCGTGAGCTCCTGGCCCGCGACGACCAGACCAACCCCCTGCCGACCGAGAGGAACCCCATGTCCCAGCCCGTGCCCGTGCCCGCTGCCCCGCCCGTCCAGCCGGCCCCGGACACCACCTCCAATGCCATGGCCGACGGCCCGGCCAAGGCGCTGACGGAGCAGCAGCTCCTCGCCTGGGCCGACACCCACGTCGACCCCGACGTCCAGGACCAGGCCGCCCGGGCCCGTGTCCTGATGGCCAGCCTCCGCACCCGGCACGCCTCCGACCGCGAGCTGAACGCCATCACGGAGGAGGAGACAGAGCTGGCCGCGCGGCTCGCCGAGCTCCGCAGCCGCAAGGCCGAGTTGCTGCCGGCGAAGAAGGCCAAGCCCAAGGGGCCGGGTGTCGACTATCCGGTGGCCGAGGTCCGGACCTGGGCCGAGGCCCACGGCTACACGGTCCCGCGGACCGGCCGTATCCGGCGGGACATCGTCGACGCCTGGCGTACGGCCACCGGCACCAGCACGGGCACCGCGTCGTGAGCGAGCCCGTCGAGTGCGCCCTGTGCCACCGGCCGATCCGGTCCGCCGCCGCCCGCGCCCGGCAGATCGGCTCCCACTGCTGGCGCAAGCTCACCCCCGCGCAGCGCGCCGCGGTCCGCCGCAGCCCCGGCGACGTCCGCCGCGCCCTGACCCAGCCCGTCCCCGCCGCCGACGGCCAGCTCCCCCTCGACCCGCAGGAGCCCCAGTGACCGACCGCCCCACCGACGCCGAGCTGCTCGCCGAGCTGCAGCCGCTCCTCGCGGTCATCGCCGACACGGTCCACCGTGTGCCCGTACGGCTCGGCCCCGGCGGCGCCGCCGACCTCATCACCGACCTCACCCTGGCGTGCGCCGTGTACGTCGGCCGGCACGTGCTGCCCGCCGACGCGGCCGCGCTCGCCAGCCCGCCCTGGCCGATCGAGACCGACTGGGTCACCGAGGTGCAGCGGCGGACGGGCAAGTGGCAGCGCTACGGCGCGGCCATCGACGACCGTGCCGAGGCCCGCGAGTACTACGACGACGTGGTCCGCCGCAACGGCAGCCGCTACCCGTACCGCCTGGTCCGTGAGATCACCACGTACACCGTCGAGGCCACGCACACCCCGGAGCAGCCGTGATCGCCGAAGCAGCCGAAGCCGTCGCGGTGTTCTGCGAGGTGCTCGCGATGTGGGTCCTCGTCGGATGCGCCATCGCCGCCGCCCTCGGAGCCCTCGTCCTCGCCGGGCTGCTGCTGGCCGGCCGAGCCGTGTACCGCACAGTCCGACCCGGCCGCACCCGCCCCGCCTGGGCCCGCGACCGCCGTGCCGCCCACCGCCACAGCCGCCGCACCACCTACAAGGAAGCCGCCTGACCATGCACTTCGCCCGCCGCTACCAGTACGCCGCGACCGCCGGCGCGATCCTCCTGGCCGCCAGCACCATCGGCGCGCTCTGCCACCGCCAGTACGTCCCGGCCTGTGGGTTCGCCCTCGGAACGCTGATCCTCTCCGAGGCCGCCCACCGCGAACACCGCCACCTGCGCCGCATACAGCTCGAAGCCGACTGGACCAGACGCCGCGCACTGGGCGAGACCCCGGAACCGCTGAACCCCTGCTGTCTCCTGGCCCAGCACAGCGGAGGGGAAGCGCACGACCACAAGTGCACCGACACCGACCACTCCCTGGCGAGCTTCCTGGACCAGGTCGAGGCCGACGCCCGCCGGGACCGCGCATGACCAGCCCGCTGACCACCACGCCCCTGGAGGAAGAGCCCATGGCCGACAGCCCCGCGGAAGCGACCCAAGCGACCCATGCACCCGAAGCAGCCCGCGAGTTGATCGCCGGAGCGCTCTACGAGCACAGCAATCCCGGCTGCCGGTGGGCCGACGCCCACGATCACGACCGGCGCGTCTACGGGTGGGACGCCGACGCCGTACTGCGCGTCATCCTGCCCGGCACCCGAGCCACGGCCGCGCTCGCCCGTAAGGCCGAGGCCACCGTCGAGCGGCCCTCGCCCGGCCTGGTCCACCAGGAGCAGTCCCCGCAGGCCACCAGCCCGCAACAGGCCGACGAGCGGACGACGGGAGCGGCCGGTGACCGGGGCTGAGGACCGCACCGCCAGGTTCGACAGGCACTGGCTCGACGGCTTGGTCCAGGCGGCCCGCGCCGGGAAGGCGTACCGCCAGGCCATAGAAGCAATCGAGAACCAGTACTACGACGCTCACCAACACGCCCCCGGTCCGTTGCAGCTGTGGGCCCTGCCCGAAGGCTGCATCACCGGCCCCGTCAGCGGCATCGACCACGGCGCCCCGGACCCGGCCGAGACCACCGTCATCGCCTGGCCGTACGGGCACGGCAAAACCGCCGCCGCGCTCACCGCCAGCATCGACGTCCCCCTCACCGGCAGCATGCGCGCCCTGTTCGACACGCTGCTCGCCGGCCACCGCGCACACCTGGACCGGCGCCTGCGCCGCCTGGCCGACGACCTCGGCCAGTGGGAGCCCTGCGTCCGCCGCGACTTCGCCGCGGTACAGCAGGTCCTCGAGGTGCACGGCATCACCGACGGGTACGGCCGGCTCACCGTTCCCCAGCCCGTACGCCCGCCCGTCCAACCCCCGCCCCGCCGCCCGTGACCGACCAGCCGCGCGTCGGCCGGACCCTCCGCCTGCACCTGCGCCACGGCCTGGTGCTGGACGGCTGGGTCACGGCCGGCGGGCGGGCGGTCGCCATCGAGGACGAGGAGTACGGACTGACCGCCGCGGCGCCCAGCGCCGAGGACCTGGTCCGCGGCTACGGCGGCGGCCGCATCGAGTGGCCGCCGCCCGCCGCACAGCACACCGCACCACCAGCACAGCAAGGAGACACCCGGTGACCACACCGCTCCACCAGGCCGCTGGCCCGGCCCCGGCCTGCGCCGCCGCCACCTGCCGCCGCAGTCTCCGCGACCACGAACTCGCCGCCCAGCAGCTGCTGTGCGGCCCGTGCGTCCACCTCATCGGCGTCTGGCTGACCGCCGAGCTCCCTCGGCAGATCACCGTCCTCGAAGCATCCCGCGAGCGGGAGACCACCGGCGTGTCCGCCGGCGGCCGCACCGTCCACCCCACCGCGCCCCTGCCCGGCCGCGCGGACATCCTCAACCTCCTCGGCCCCGCAGCCTGGGACGACACCGTCCGCGACCCCTACGGCGAGGCCCGCGAGGACCAGCACGGTGCCGTGCCCATCGCCGGCACCCTCACCGCCTGGGCCCGCGTCATCTGCGACGACGAACGCCACTGGAACCCGCCCACCAGCACCAGCCCCCTGGCCCTCGCCGCATGGCTCGCCCGCCCCGCCATCCTCGGCTGGGCCGCCCGCCGCCCCTGGGCCGGCGACCTCCACGACGAGCTGGACTCGATGATGCGCACCATCCGCGCCACCACCCGGATCAGCCCGCGGCGCCGCGCGGTCCCGCAGCCCTGCCCGCGCTGCGACAGCCTCACCCTCGTCGAGACCGACCACCAGCTGTACGTTGAGTGCTCCGACGAGAACTGCCAGGCCCTGTACACCCGCGACGAACTCGCCGTGGCCGCGCGTCTCAGCGTCGACAGGGGCAGCCGGGTGTGCCTCACGAAGGACTGCGCGGGCGCAACCTACGAGGTCCCGACCGGTCACTCCGTCACTCGCATCCACTACTGCCCGCCCAACGAAGGCGAAGGAGAGCAGCGTTGAACACCATCGTGTTCCCCGTCTTGGCCATGGCCGTGCTGTGCGGCGTGGGTGCCGCGGCCGTAGGAGGGCAGCCCAACAGCCCGGCGGCCCGCTGGCCGCTCCTCGTCTGGGAGTGGCTCGCCTCATACCTGACGCCGTGGCGGCGCCGGTAGGACTACTCGGCCGGGTCTTCCTCCTGCGACCTCACCGCGCGCTTCACGGCCATCTCCAGCTCGTAGCGCGACACGCCCTTTTCGCCAGCGTGGGTGACGATCGCGGCCTGCACCTTCGCCGCAGCCTCCCGCCAGACGGCGCGCTGCTGGTCAAAGGCGTCACCGTCGAGGCCGGCCAGGCGGGCGCGCGCCTCCTCGGCGGCACGCTCCAGGGCGATCAGATCATCGGGAATCTCCACGACGGGTGATCTTACGTTCGGGCATGAAGCGGCCCCCGGCCCGGCACGCGGACAGGGGGCTGAACGGTGTGAGGAGGCTAGTCCTCCCAGCTCATCTCGGGCACGGCGGGCAGTCCGGCGGCCTCCCGGCGGGCCATCTCGCGGCGTACGGAGTCGGCCGACTCCTCACTGAGTCCGGCGAAGCGCTGGCCGAGCAGCGTGTCACGCTCCGCGTCTGGCTCCTCGTCACCCTCGAAGGTGGTGGCGTTGTCGTAGGTCATGGCGATCTCCCTTGGTCGGGTAGCCCTGATGGTGACGGGCCGTGGCAACTACTGGGCACTGGTGGCGCCTACTGGACAGAAGCTGGCCAAACCTGATGCCTACGGCCGCCACTCCTCGCGGTAGCCGGGCCGGTCCGCGTACGGCACGCCGAGCAGGTGTACGACAGGCTTCAGGCGACGGGCCGTCTCGATCAGCTCGCTCTCCTGCTGATGCAGCCGGCCGAACTCCTCGTGATTGGTGTTGACCACCTCGCGCATCCGGACTCGCAACGTCTCCCGGTCGTTCGCGGCGGTCACATACAGGCTGAGTATCTGCCGCTTGGCGTCGATCTCGCGCAGCACTCGCACCGGATCATGCTCCGCGATGTGGTCGGCATCCGCGCGGCCCTGCTCACTGTCCTCGGTCTCGATACCGGTGTAGGTGCGCCCGAAGGTGACGGCCGGCCCGTAATTACCGAAGCCGCTTCGTCTCCACGGGCCGGGCGTCGCCGCCCGGGTACTCCGCTCGTCCTCGTCGAACTGCTCGCCGAGCCACCGCACCAGCTCATCCATCCGACGCCTCCCCAGAGCGGGGCCGGTTCTGGCCTGACCCCCTGTAGCCGCGCAGCAAATCCTGCACCGTACTCGGCTTCACTCCGAGACGCTTCGCGATCCCCCGCACCGATTCCCCCTCCGCCTGCATCTGGTGAGCCAGCACGGAGCGCTCCTGCGTCCAGCGGGCAGCTCGCTCCCTGGTCGCTGCCGTGATCTGCACCTGAGCGCGCGACCGCGCCTCCGGGTCGGCGATGCGCTCTACGTCGTCGAGGGCGTCGAACACTCGCTGCACCTCCTCGTCGTCTGCCACGCCCGCACCTCTCAGTTCGGCGGGCCTTTCCCCAGAGAGCTGTATGGTGACCGCACATCTGGTGTACGGTCACCATACAGCGCAGGTTCGGAGCCCGCGCCGCACAACAACAAAGCCCCGGCCCGGAGTTGCCGCTCCATATGGGCCGGGGTGCCGAATCCCCTGAGCGACCAGGAGAAACGACGTGCCAGATCGTATCCACCCGCCCAACCGGCAGCACAGGCCGCGCACCGAGCCGTACACCCTCTCCGTCAGCGACCTGGCCAAGGGCCTGATGCGCGAGATGGCCGACAAGCTTGAGTCGATCCGCCCCGGCGAGACGATCACCACCATCGGCCGCCACGCCCTGCTGCAGGCCACCACCATGGACCCGCCCCTCCTGCGCGCCCTGCGGGCCCTCGCCCCCGAGATCGACGGGGCGGTTGTCCGCCGCGACTACGCCGCCCAGCTCCGGCAGATCGCAGGTGACGCATGAGCGCGCCGACCTGCTGCGGGCGGACCATGCAGCCGGACGGGACGGGCGGTTGGTACTGCCGCAAGTGCCAGGGCAGCTCCGACCCCGGAATCACGGGCACCTCGAACTCGACGGTCTCCGCCGAGCCGGAGCCCGAGCACGGGCGCGCGAAGGAGCCGCTGCCGATCAGGCCGCGCCGCCCGCACCCGCAGGGCATCACCTGGGCGGTGGCCGCCTGATGGGGTTCTTCCGCCGCGCCCAGTCCACTCGGGACTACCCCGCCGCCGGCGTGGCCGTCGCCGGTGACGCCGGCCGGTTCCGTCGCTCCAAGACGACCGGCGCCCGCAAGGCCGGCGCCGCCGCCGAGGCCTGGGAGGACCAGGACCGCGCCCGCTTCCGCACCGGCGCCACGTTCCGCCGCTCCCGCCGCTCCCGCTGACCCACCGAGACCGCCGTGCCCCGCGCCGCCCCGGCCCGGGGCACGGCACCACCCGTATCAGCCAGAGGAGAACCGTGTTCCTGGACCAGCCCACCGCATGGACGGCCGCCCACTGGCCCGTCCTCGCCGTCGCGGGCGTCCTTCTTGCTGTCCTCACCGGCCTCGCCGCCTACATCGCCCACCGCACCAGCGGACCCGTCCTCGCCGCCGGGATCGGCGCCCTGGTGTGCACCGGCTTCTCCGCCGACACCTCCTGGCGGTTCGCCGGCCACGAACTGAACATGGACACCACCGAGCGCGCCTGGCTCTTCGCCGCCGGTGAGATCGTGCTGATCGTCTGCGCCGTGATGGCCCGCGCCAACAAGCGGGCCACCGCCACCGCCGACAGCGCCGGCACCCCCGGCGTGCCCGGCGTCCTGGTCTGGTGCATCGCCGTCGTCCAGGTGATCCCCGCGTTCGTCGAGTCCGGCCTCGTCGGCGGCCTCGTCCGTGCCGTGTTCGGCCCGGTCATGTCCGCCACGCTGTGGCACCTCGCCATGGGCCTGGACATCCGCGTCACCCGGCCCGAGGCCCTCAGCTCCGGCCTGCCCGCGCAGATCGGCCACGAGCTCCGCGAGCGGCTGCTGTCCCACCTCGGTCTCGCCACCCGCAACCGGACCGCCGAGGAGATCAGCCGCGACCGCGCGCACGCCCGCGCCGTACGCCTGGCCTCCCGCCGCTGGATCGGCCCGTGGGGCAGGGCCCGGCTCGCCGCCGCGGTCGCCCGCTCCCGCGCCACGGCCGACGGCACCCGCCGGCACCGTCTCCTGCAGGACCTCGCCGGACGTCGCACCGCCGGGGAACTCCGCACGATGGACGTGCCCTCCCCGTGGGTGCTCGCCCCCGAGGAGGAGCCGCACCCGGCGACGCCCCTCGGTGTCGCCGGTGCCGCGCTGCGCCGGATGCACCCCATGGACGCCATCCAGGCCGTCCACGAAGCGCACGGGACGGCGACGCCCGCAGAGCTGGCCGCGCTGACGACCGAGTACGGCGTGCCGGTCACCGAGGGCCTGGTGCGCATCGCGCTGCACCCGAAGGCTGCGCAGCCCGACGCACCCAAGGATGCGCAGCCGCAGCCAATCCTCGCCCCGCAGCCGCAGCCCGTACCCGCGCTCGGACCGGCCGCCCAGCCGGAGGCGGAGGAGAGCGACTTCGAGGACACGGCCGCATCCGCACTCGCCCTGACGCAGCCGGATGCGGACCACCAGCCCGCCGACGCAGCCGCATCCCCGGACGCGGATGCGGCTGCGCATCCCGAGCCCGGGAACGTCCTGGTGCTGGAGCTGGCGCCGATGTCGCCGCCGCAGCCCGAGGTACGGCAGGGCCAGCCGTACATCCCCGCAGCCGCCCAGCCGGATGCGCAGCCGCAGCCGCAACCGTCGCAGGCCACGCCCCGTACGCGCCCGGCCAGGCAGCGGCGCCCGGTGTCCGAGCTGCGCAGCCCGGACGAGGATGCGCAGCTCCTCAAACGGGCCAAGCCCATCAACCTGCACTCGCTCGGCGAGGACGGGAAGAAGGCGTCGCTCCGGCGGCTGCAGTCCGAACTCGGCATCGGCCAGCGCCGCGCCCAGCGCATCCAGGCGCTGCTGCCCGACACGCTCACCGCCGCATTCGAGGACACGCAGCCGCAGCCGCAGCCGTCCGCGAAGGAGGCCTGAGATGAGCTTCACCGCCCTGCTGCT
This sequence comes from Streptomyces sp. CRN 30, assembly GCF_034105845.1. Lineage (NCBI taxonomy): Bacteria > Bacillati > Actinomycetota > Actinomycetes > Kitasatosporales > Streptomycetaceae > Streptomyces > Streptomyces sp. CRN 30. The sequence goes on from NZ_JAVRHI010000521.1 coordinate 22,651, forward strand.
CGTCGCGGCCGCCGGTCTGTACTTCACTGTCGGCCGCGACCGGCTGCGCGCCCTCGCCCGGCGCATCCGCAGCCGCAGCCGTCACGGTGGCGCGGGCGCATCCGCAGCCGCCCGCGCCCGCCAGCTACGCACCCCCACCGTCCGCCTCGCCGAGCACCTCGGCATCCCCACCCGCCGCGGCCGCCAGGCCGCGCGGTGGGCGGCCGGCGCGGAAGGGGAGCGGCGTACCGCCGTACGCCTGGCCCCGCTCACCCGCGCGGGCTGGACGATCCTGCACGACCGTGCGCTGCCCGGCAGCCCCGCCAACCTGGACCACCTCGCGATCAGCCCGCACGGTGTCGTCGTCCTGCCCGACACCAAGCGCTGGTCCGCGCGCTGGCCGGTCACCGAGACCGGCGGCCGCCTGTTCCACGGCGACCTCGACGTCACCGGCCGGCTGAACGGCCTGCGCTACGAGGCCGCGCGCGTCGCCGAGCTCCTCGGCACCCGCGTGATCCCCGTCGCCCTGGTCGACGGCGCGCCGCTGCCCGACGGCCCGCTCCGGCTGAACGGCATCGCCATCGTCCCGGCCGAGGACGCCTGCCACCACCTGCGGGCCCTCGCGCGCCTCACCCCAGCTCCCCCCAGGGACGGCCCGGCCCTCGCCGCCCTGGCCGCCAGCCTCTTCCCGCCCTACCACCAAGGACACCGCCGATGATCCTCACTCTCCTTGGAACAGCCGCCGCCCTGGCCGCCGTCGCTCTGTTCCACCCGAGCCCGCGCATCCGCTACAACGCCGGGCTGCTCGCCGCCGGGTACGGCCTGGCGCTGATGGTCATGTGGGACCAGTGGTGAGCCACAACGCCCCCGGCGCGGACGAGATGCGCATCCGCTACTTCCTCACCACCGTCCTCAACCACGCGCAGCCGCAGCCGTCCCCGGCTGCACCCGCTCCTGTGCAGCCGCAGCCCGGCAGGCGCACCATCCGGCTGCGCCTGCCGCTGTGGAAGTCCGCCCAGGACACCGACCCCGACGAGGACGAGCCGACCCCGGACGACGAGGACCTCGACGACGAGGACCTGGACGACGAAGACGACGAGCCGGACGAGGACGACGAGCCGCAGCCCACGGCATCCGCCAAGCCGCGCAGCCGCAGCCGCAGCCGCCGTAAGCGCAGCCGCAGCCCCGGCACGCCGTACTCGCCGCTCGACGCGCAGCCGCGCCGCTCCCTGATCGACGCCTACCAGGACATCCCGCCGCGCATCCGCTGGCTCGTCCTGCACGGCACCGCAGCCGCAGCCGGATACCGCCTCGGCTGGGTCGACCTCGCCACCAGCACCACGGCCTGGATCGACACCCACGGCCTGCTCAACATCAGCTCGATCGTCATGTGCGCCATCGCGGTCGGCTGCGAGCTGCTGCGCCGCCGCTTCTCCCACTACGCCCTGCCCGTGCGCTGGGCGGCCGCCGTCCCCATCGCATCCGTCGTCACCGGCATCGCCCTCTACGGCACCGCCTGGAACACTCTGGAGATCTTGTGAACGTCTTCGGCAATCTGGGCCCGGTCGGGCTGGCGGTAGCGCTGACCGCCCTGCTGATTTGGGGGGTCCCTGGAGGCGGCCAGCTCAAGCCGCTCGGCTGGTGGACCACCGTCCTCGTCGCAATGCTCGCGGGCAGCGCCTACAAGGCAGCCGGCGGCCCCTTCGGCGTCGTCCCGGATCTGGTCGGCAGTCTGATCGGCTTCGCCCAGGGCTTTTTCAAGGGCCTGACCATGCCCGCCATCGCCCTGAGCTTGCTGATCTTCATGCTGTACAAGAAGCTCACCACCCGGCAGGTCGGCTACGTCGCCCTGGTCTTCTTCTACGTCGCCACCGGTGCCGGAGGGAACTGGACCTACATCGCCGACGCCATCGAGAACGCCCGCGTGGGAATGCAGTGATGGCCTTCATCAGCGTCCGCAAGAAGTCGTCCATCCCGGCCCCCGGCGAGGAGCACGTCGACGAGGTCCTCGAAGACCAGAACAACCAGGAGCAGGAGCAGGACGACGCCGAGGGGGCAGGGGAGCAGGCCACCACCGGCGTCCTCGGCTGGCTCGCCGCCGGCGTCAGCAGCTGGTGGGCCTGGTCCAGCTCCCGCATCGGCGCCCGCGGCACCTACACCCTGCACCTCGTCGCCACCTGGGCCACGTTCTACTACGGCGGCTGGACCGCCCTGGCGATCGTGACCGTCTTCCTGCTGGCCGTCGGCCTGTTCCTCCCCAAGGACGGCACCGACCGGCTCCTCGCCCGCCTCGACGCCCTCGACAAACGGCGCACCAGGCCCGCCGGCGGGCCCCCGCAGGACGACACCGAGAACGCCCCCGTCGACCCCCTGCCCGGACTGCTGTGGCAGCTGATCGGTACGGCCCCCGGAGTGCACCTGAAGACCGTCACCGAGCACCTCGCTGAAGCCGCCCGCAAGGCCCACCGGCCGGCCCCCACCCAGGCCGACGTCGAGGCCGCTCTCGGCGCCCTCCGCATCCCCCTCCGCCGGGCCGTCGGAGCCCGCGATTCCGAGGGCCGCCGACGCACCAACCGAGGGGTCCACCGAGACGACCTCCAACCCCTCTTCCCCGCCCCGCCCCACACCCCCACCAAGACGCCGTAGCCCCGCCGTAGCACCCGCCGTGACCTGCGATGTAGCAACCACAGCTACGCCCGTAGCAACGCCGTAGCACCCCGTCGTAGCCCCTCCTGCTGGAGACCCCATGCCCTACCTGTACACCTGCCGCCAGTGCCGCACCCGCGCCCCCAGACCGCGCACCACTTGCGAGGACGCGGAGACCGACCAGCAGGAGCACCGCGACGCCGCCCACGGCGGCCACGCCCCCCTCGACGGCGACGGCATCCGCCGCGTCCACGACGACGCCCGCGGCGACGGCCTGCTGCCCCGGCACAGCTGCCTCGCCGCCCTCGTCCTCCTGGCCCTCGTCCTGGCCAACTGCTGGGGCCGCTGACATGGACAAGGAGCAGGCCATAGCGCTCGCCGCCCGGATGCGGCTCACCAACCCGAGCTCGCTCGAACCCGACCCCGACCAGGAGGCCGCGATGCAGCGGGCCAGGGAGCTCGGCGGGACGTGGGAGGAGCTCGAGGCGGAGGAGGAACGGCAGCGCGCCGGGACCGACCCGCCGAAATGATCAATAGACGGCATAACGATCGGGTGAATCTGCCCCATCTGCCGCAACCACACAGCACCTTCACCTGTCATACACCTGCATCACACAGCGATCCCTCGGGGGCATCATGAACCAGCAGTACCCGCAGCAGCCCGGCCAGCCCAACCAGCCCAACCAGCCGCAGCAGCCCGGCCAGCCCTACCCGCCGCAGCAGCCCGGCTGGGGCGGCCCGCAGCAGCCCGGTTACGGCGCCCCCGGCTTCGGCGGTCCCGTCCCGCAGCCGCCGAAGAAGAGCAACACCGGAAAGTTCATCGGCTTCGGCTGCCTCGGCGTCGTCGCCCTGGTCGTGCTCATCGCCATCATCGGCGCGATCGGCAGCAGCGGCGGCGGCTCGGACGACAGCACCGACAAGCCCGCCGTCGCCCAGCAGGACGACAAGCCGGCGGCCGAGGAGAAGGACGACGCCAAGGCCAAGGATGACAAGAAGGCCGGCGAGGAGAAGAAGGCCAAGGAAGAGGCCGCCGAGGAAGCGCCGGTGAAGGTCACGGCGAAGAAGACCAACTTCGCCAAGTCGATCATCGCGCCCGACAGCGACTACACCAGCGTCCTGGTCACCGTCACCAACGCCAGCGACGACACGATCAGCGTCAACCCGCTCTACTTCACGATCACCGACACCGACGGCACCAAGCACACCGCCGAACTCGGCGTCGACGAGAAGCAGATCGACACCGTCGAGCTGGCGCCCGGCGAGAACGTCTCCGGCAACGTCACCGGCCAGGGCGGCTTCACCCCGAAGTACGTCACCTACACCGACGGCCTGCTCGGTGACTCCCTCCGCGCCGACGTCTCCTGACCGGCCGGACCTACGCACAACAGATCCAGGGGGAATCAAATGACCAGCTCCATACCGCCTTCGCCGGACTTCCCTCCGCCGCTCCCGCCGCACGCACCACCGCCGGCCCCGAGGCGGCCCCGCAACTGGGTCGTCATCGGCTCCGCGGCCGCCGTCATCGCCGCCGTCATCGGCACCGGCATCTGGGTCGTGCAGGCCCAGGACGGCCACGACGAGCCCCGCGCCACCACATCGACCAGCGCACCGGCCGACGACACGGTCGCGGCCGCCGATGACGAAGAGCCGGAAGTGGAACCGGCCTACGCCGAACTCGACGCCGACAGCTTCGAGATCACGTTGCGCACGACCGACCGGCAGTGCTTCGGTTCGGCCGGCTGCAACGTGACCGTCGAGCCCGAGCTGTCCTACCTCGGCATCGAGGACATCGACCCGGACTCCGTGTACGAGATCACCTACGAGATCAAGGGCGACGCGTCCGGCCCGGTCATCGCGACGGCCGAACTCTCCGACGAGACCAGCCTGAACTACCAGCCCTCGTCGATCAGCACCGCCTCGTCGAGCACGAAGGTGTCCGTGAAGATCACCGACGTCACGGAACAGATGTACTGACGACCGGCCTCCCGTACCGAGCAGCGCCCTGCACGCCGTGGCCCAGACCCCGCCACGGCCCCGCAGCCGATCTACTGGACAGCCAGGCGATCATCACTGCATAATCCGGTGCCAGCAGCACAGCTGTGCCCATACGACACACCAACCCCCGCCATGAGCGGGGGTTTCGGCATTTTCAGGGGGTGATCACCATGGCCCCCACCTCGGACCGCGAGCCAGCCCACGGCCGCGAAGACGCCGACGGCACCCTGTGGTTCACCGTCCGCGCGGCCGCCGCGTTCATCGGCGGCAGCCCCCAGACCATCTACGCCTGGGAACGCCGCGGACACCTCACCGACCCCCGGCACGACGAGCACGGCCGACGCATCTACAGCCAGCAGCAGATCGCCGCCGCTCACCGCACCGCTCGCAGCTACAACCCAGCCACACGCCGCCGCACCGCCTGACCGACAGGAGACCACCGGTGCCCACCAGCGCCCCCGAGCCCTTCGACCGGGTCACGGCACTCCGCACCGCCCAACAGCACGCGTATGCGCACGCCCTCGCCGCACAGCAGCACTACGACCAGGCCGACGAGCACCACGCGGAGGCAGCCCGCCTCGCCAACATCGACGCCTACGCCGCCCGCGAGTCCAAAGACAGGAAACTGGAACAGGAACAGCACGAAAGACGCCTCGCCGAGCAGGCCGGAGCAATGGCCGAGACCTGGTCCCGCCTCACCGCCGCCCTCGCCGTACCCGCGACTGCCGACGGCCAGCCCACCACGTACGACCTCCACGTCGCCGTGGACCCCGCCAGCGCCCAGCAAGTCATGGACCAGGCCGCCGCGAACACCATCGCCCGCACCGGGCACCGGCGCACGTAGCCCGTGGCCCGCAACCCGCGCAACGGCCGCCCCTACCGCCGCCTGTGCGACAAGCAGCGCGCCCTGCGCCTGCCCTGCTGGTGGTGCGGCGAACCCATCCGCTACGACATCACCGGCCCCACCGCCGGCCGCCACCGGGACGCCTTCACCCTCGACCACGCCGTCCCCCTCTCACGCGGCGGCGACCTCCTCGACCCCGCCAACGCCCGCAGCGCGCACCGCCGCTGCAACAGCGCCCGCGGCAACCGCACCGACCACCAGCGCCAGCCGGTGCGTGCATCACGGAGGTGGTGATCATGAGCTACGAGGACGACTACGAATCCGCCCGCGCCCGCCTCCGCCACGCCCTCACCACCCAATCACCGCGCGTCATCACCCCGCGCCGCGCCGCCTGGATGGCCCGCACCGGCCCGGCCTGGTGGATCGGCTACGCCCGGCACGAACCACGCGAATTCCTGTACACCGCCCCACGCCGCATCGCCTGCCGCCTCCTCGGCCGGCACAACCCCACCTGCATCGGCCGGCCCGCACCCCACCCGAGGAGATGGTGATCATGCCGCTTCCCGCAGCACCCACCCCGTTCCTTCTGCGCCTCGCCGACGGCCGCGCCTGGGCCGGTGCCGAGTACGGGACGGGCGGGTTCGTCTGCGTCCACCACCCCGACGAGGCCACCATCTGCACCATTGCCGTCAGCCTCGACGCCCTGATCGCCGACTGCGCGCCCGGACACCCGCTGCACGGTGCCACAATCGAACGGCGCGAGCCGTGGTGACCGCCCTGCTACGCCGCATCGCCCGGCGCTGCCCGACCCACGACCGCGCCTCACACGCCGTGACCAGCCGCCTGGAACGCCAGCTCGGCATGGACTCCAGCGAGCCGCCGGCCAGCTTCACGGACGCGTACAGCGACCCGGACCTGATCGACTGCGGGCACGCCTGGTGCCGCACACGGAAGAGGTGACATGCAGCCCATCGCCTACTTCGCCGACGACGGGCGCACCTGGCGCTGCGACGGCTGCGGTTCCTACGGCAGCATCGGAGGCGCCAGGTACGGACACCGCCTGGCCGCACGGCACGTCGCCATGCACAACGAGGAGTGCACCCCAGCCGGACCGAACGAAGAGGTGCCCATGCCGAAGACCCGATGGAACGGCGAACCCTGCCAGGCCCGCCGCATCACCGCCGTCGTCGCCGACACCAGCGACTTCCCCCAGTACTGGGCACGCCACCTCGTCGGCACCCGTCGGAACATCGTCGAGGTCGTGTACAACGGCGAGACCTCCTACCTCGACGACGAAGACGACTCCGGCTGGCACAAGGTCACCAACGGCGGATCACCGCGCTGGGCACACAGCAACATCGTCATCGACCTCGACACCATCCAGCCTCGCAGCGGCCACGCCGATCCGGACACACCCTGCCCGCACGAAGACTTCGACGCCTACGTGGCCGTCAACCGGATCACAGCCAGCGACAGCGACCCGACCGTGACCGGCTACGCCGCCGACATCAAGGTGAACTGCCGCGCCTGCGACGAACCCTTCCGCTGGACGGGAGTCCCCGCCGGCGTCTCCCCGGCCCATCCGACGTGCAGCGTGGACGAGACCGAGCTATGCGCCCCGCTGCGTCCCGCGAGCGCCGACCCGGACTTCGGGCTCGGCCTGCCCGGGTTCGCAGTGCGGTACCGCGGACAGGGCTGATTCTCCGTGCTGTACGTCGTCACCGGCCCGCCGGCCGCGGGCAAGTCGAGCTGGATCGAGGCCCGGGCCAAGCCCCGGGACCTGGTCATCGACCTGGACCGCATCACCCGCGCCCTCACCGGCCCGGGCGCGTCGCAGTGGGACCACGACCCGATCGCCTCCAAGGTCGGGCTCCGGGCGCGCTATGCCGCCATCGACGAGGCGGTCAAGCACCTGGACGACGTGGACGTCTACCTCATCCACACCATGCCCAGCGCCACCTGGCTGGCCCGCTACCGGCGCCTGGAGGCCGAGATCGTCACCGTCGACCCGGGCGAGCAAGTGGTCCGCGACCGCGTTCGCGCAATGCGTTCGAGCGCGATGGACCGCGTGGTCACGCGCTGGTACCGGCACTACCGCGGGGGCCGCTCCCAGCCCGTGGCCGCTCAGGCGTCCCGGGACTGGTGACGCTTCCCCGCCCTCGGCCGGCCAGCCGCGCTCAGTCACGCAGCGTTCCGCTTGGTCGGTCGCGCGGCGCCCGGCGGTGATCGCTGGCGTTGCCGGCGGGGGGAGAGTGGGTCCGATCTTCAGCGCGGAGGTGGGCGACCCAAAAGCCCTTGTCGCCCGGTTCTCTCCCCGAGCCGATCGCTAACCACCGCGAACCGAGTTGGGCCCCATTAGCGACCATGATCAACACCATCCGCCCGTCACTGTCCGTAATGATCATTGGATATGACTGAGCGTGACGAAGATCGTCGGGGGTGAGCGATGTCCGACGAGCCGAAGCGCCGCGCCGTGCGCGCGGGCGCCGTTGCCAAGGCGACCAAGGCCGAACTCGATGACCTGGGTGTATCACCCGACGGCAACGCCGCGGCCGCCGCCGCCATGCGGCTCGCCAAGATCATGGACTCGCGCACCGATCCCAAGGAGGTGGCGGCCGCCGCGCGCGAGCTGCGGCAGGCCATGAACACAGCGCGAGGGCTCGCCGTCCCGAAGGACAGGGGGGACAAGATCGATGAGCTCGCTGCTCGCCGCCCCCGCAACACCGCGTAGCGGCGATCCCCTCGGCTGCCAGACCCCGCGGATCATCTCCACCCCGCACTACCGGCGCATCGAGACCGGGCCGTGGAGCGGCGTCGAGGACCAGGCCGCGCTCGCCTTCCGCTCCCCGGCCGGGCAGGAGGCCATCGAACTCGCCGCGGACTCGGGCCTGCTGCTCGATCCCTGGCAGCAGCTGGAGCTGCACCACAGCCTCGCCGAGGACCATGAAGGCCGCTGGACGTCGTTCGAGGTCGTGCAGAACGTCACCCGGCAGAACGGCAAGGGCGGTGTCCTCGAGGCCCGGCAGATAGCCGGGGTGATGCTCTTCGGTGACAAGCTGGTCATCCACACCGCGCACGAGTTCAAGACGGCGCGGGAGTCCTTCCGCCGCCTGGACCAGATGATCGAGGGCTCGTACGCGCTGAGCCGCCGCGTCAAGCGCGTCCTGCGCAGCCACGGCGAGGAGGGCTTCGAGTTCCACAACGGCGCCCGGATCCTGTTCCTGGCCCGCACGGGCGGCTCCGGGCGCGGGTTCTCCAGCGACCTGCTGGTGATGGACGAGGCGATGGCGCTGCGGGCAGCGCCGATCGGGGCGCTGCTGCCGGTCATGTCCGCGCGTCGCAACCCGCAGATCCTGTACGCGTGCAGCGCCGGCATCGGTGCGGAGAGCGAGCAGCTGGCGCTGCTGCGGGCGCGGGCGCTGGCCAGCACGCCGGAGCCGGACGACTCGCTGACGTACCTGGAGTGGTCGGCCGTACTGCACACGCGGGAGTGCCCGCGGGACGAGGACGGGCGGATTGTGTGTGCCGACCACGACGACCGTGCGGACGTGCGGACGTGGCAGCGGGTGAATCCCGCCCTGGGCATCCGTATCCGGGTGCAGGCGGTACGGCGTGAGATGGCGACGATGCGGCCCGACCTGTTCGACCGTGAGCGGCTCGGTATCGGCGAGTACCCGGTGCAGTCCGAGGAGACCTGGCAGGTCATCGAGGAGGAGGCGTGGCGCTCGCTGCGGGTGGCCCGGTCGCAGCTGGCGGATCCGGTGGCGTTCGCCATCGACACCAACCCGGAGCGGACCTGGTCGGCGATCAGCGTGGCCGGCCGGGCGGGCGAGGAGGGGCGGCACGTCGAGGTGGTCAGCCACCAGCCGGGGACGGACTGGGTGGTGCAGCGTGCCGCGGAGCTGGACGAGAAGTGGTCACCGTGCGCATGGGTGATCGACGAGGGCGGGCCGGCCGGTTCGCTGGCCGCGGCGCTGCGGAACCGGCTCAAGCCCCGGAACCGGGAGCACCTGGTGGTGGCGCCGAAGGTCCGCGAGCTGACGCAGGCGTGCGGGCAGTTCTACGACCGGGTGCAGGACCAGAGCCTGCAGCACCTGGACGAGGCGCCGCTGGCGACGGCGCTGGGCGGGGCGACCAAGCGTGAGGTGGGCGACGCGTGGCTGTGGTCGCGCCGCGGGGACGGGGTGGATGTGTGTCCGCTGGTGTCGTGCACGTACGCGCTGTGGGGCTGGGAGCAGCACCACGACGACGAGCCGGAAGGGGCGCCGAACCTGTGGTGACGAAGAGCGAGGCGGTGCGGGACCGTCGCCGGGTGCGGTGGCTGGTGGTGCTGGAGACGCTGTTCGTGCTGGTCCTCGTCGCGGGTCTGGGGCTGTGGAGCGTGGCGGCTGCGCTGGTGGTGGGCGGGGTGCTGGGGGTGGTGGCGTGCGAGCGGGCCTCGGCCGAGGTGCGGCGTGCCGGGACCGGGGCGGGGGGTGAGCGGCGGTGAGTCTGTTTGGCCTGTACGGCGGGTGGTCGCGGCGGGGGCTGGAGTCGCCGGCGCAGCCGCTGACCTCCGATGCGCTGGCGACGTTCCTGGGCGGGGCGCAGTCGGACGCCGGGGTGGCGGTGTCGGAGACGACGGCGCTGCGGGCCTCGCCGGTGTGGCGGGCGGTGGCGCTGATCGCGGGGGTGTCGGCGGCGCTGCCGCTGCCGGTGTTCTTGGACGGTACGCGGGAGAAGCAGCCGTCGGAGCTGCTGAAGAAGCCGCATCCGGATCTGACGCCGGTGGAGCTGTGGCGGTTCGCGTACACCTACCGGGTGCTGTGGGGCAACACCTACATTCAGAAGGTCCGCAACGGGGCCGGGCAGGTCAAGGAGCTGTGGCCGGTCTCCGCGGACCGGGTGCGCGTCTCCCGGGACCGGCCCAGCGAGGCCAACCCGTCGGGGAAGCTGTTCGACGTCGTCGACGACTGGGGCGTGCACCACGTGTGGACGCCGAAGGAGATGCTGCACATCCCGGGCCTGGGCTACGACGGGCTGACCGGCTGTTCTCCGGTACGGCTGGCGATCCAGGGCATCGGTCTGGCGCAGGCCGCGGAGAAGAGCGCGGCGCGGCTGTTCGGCAACGGCAACATGGTCGGCGGTGTGCTGCAGACCGAGCAGCGCCTGGACCCCGACCAGGCGGCGCGGCTGAAGGAGCGGTGGAAGGCCAAGCTGGCCGGCGTGCACAACTCGCACGAGATCGCCGTGCTGGACAGCGGCGCCTCGTACAAGCCGGTGGCGATGCCCAACAACGACGCGCAGTTCCTCGAGTCGCGGATGTTCCAGGTCACGGAGATCGGCCGGATGTTCGGCGTGCCGCCGTTCCTGCTGATGTCCACGGAGAAGTCCACGTCGTGGGGGACGGGGCTGGAGCAGCAGGCGCAGGGCTGGGTGACGTTCGACCTCAACCCGACCTGGCTGACGCCGACCGAGCAGCGCATCACCAAGGAGCTGCTGCCGCGGGATCAGTACGCGAACTACAACATGGGCGGGCTGCTGCGCGGCGACTCGGCGGCCCGGGCGACGTACTACCGGGCGATGCGCGACGTCGGCGCCTACAGCGCGGACGACGTGCGGGCGCTGGAGGAGCTGCCGCCGCTGCCCGAGGGGAAGGGCGGCGACGTCTACCTGCAGCCGATGTACATGGCGCCGCTGGGCTCCAACCCGCTGGCCCCGGACGGCGAGCAGCCGGCGGGCGCGGGATCGAACCGGGCCCGGGCGGCCGCGCTGATGGCGGAGGCGCATCGGCTGATGCAGACCCCCGACGAGGACGAGGAGAGCAGCTGATGAGGACCCTGACGAGGACGACGGCCGAGGAGCGCCGACACCTGCCGCTGTCCACGGCAGAGGTCGTCATCCGGGCGGTGGACGGCGACAGCGCGGCCGACGGCGGTGAGCGGTTCATCGGCTACGCCGCGAAGTTCAACAGCCGCACCGCGATCGGCAATCCGCTGCGCTGGGGGTTCTACGAGGAGATCGCGCCGGGCGCGTTCACCAAGACCCTGCAGGAGGGCGACGCCCGGATGCTGATCGACCACGACTCGTACTACGTGGTCTCCCGGGTGTCGGCGGGCACGCTGCAGCTGGCCGAGGACGCGCACGGCCTGCCGGTCGACTCGGCCCTGGACCCGGCCCTGTCGTACGTCAACGACCTCAAGGCCAACGTCCGCAACAAGAACATCACCGGCATGAGCTTCGGGTTCTGGGTGGTCAAGGACGACTGGACCCTGGAGAAGGTGGAGACCTCCGACGGGCAGACCGCCGAGGTGGAGGTGCGGCGGATCCTGGAGGTGCGGCTGCTGGAGGTCTCCGCGGTGACGTTCCCGCAGTACGAGGACACCGAGGCCGAGCTCGCCAGCGTGGCCAGCGCCCTGGTGCGGCGCGGCGACCAGGCCGCGATCGAGCGGCGCGCCCGGTACCGGCCGGAGCTGCGGGACCTGCTGCAGCTGGTCGGCTCCGGCCCGGCCGACGACAGCGACGGCGACACCGACGGGGCCGGGGCTGCCGTGCGGCAGGCGGCGGCCGCCGAGCAGCGCGGCGCCCTGGCGGCACACTCCACCGACACCTCCGACGCGGCGTGGGACGGGCCGGGCAACTCCAGCGACCTGCCGGCCGAGGAGACGGCGCTGCGCCAGGCGCACGCCTGGGTGGACCCCGACGGGGACGCCGCCGCCAAGTCCTCGTACCGGTTCATCCACCACTTCGTCGGCGTGGACGGCGACGTCGGCGCCGCCTCCACCGTCGCGTGCACCACGGCGATCGGCGTCCTCAACGGCGCCCGCGGCGGGACGGCGATCCCCGAGGAGGACCGCCAGACGGTCTACAAGCACCTGGCCCGGCATCTGAAGGACGCCGGGCTGAAGGCACCGGAACTCAAGCAGGTCGCAGGCGAGCCGGGTGAGACCACTCGCGAGACCAGCACACCGCAGGACGCACCCGCTGCCGCCGACGGCACCGAGCCGGCCGTGACCACTCGGGCCGACAGCGACAGCCGCATCCTGCGCATGAGGGGACTGGCCGCACGCTACGGCCTGCCGCTGATCCCCTCGTAACCCCCGTACTCACCCCGAGGCCCTGGCCGTGCGCCGGGGCCTTCGCCATGCCCTGAAGGGAATGCGACATGCCCGCACAGCTCGAGCGGCTGATCGAAGAGCAGAACACCACCTGGCAGCGGATGCAGGACATCCAGTCCCTCGCCGAGCGCGAGGGCCGGGACTGGACCGCCGAGGAGCGCGCCAACTGGGACGCGGCCGAGAAGCGGCTGACCGAGGTGTCCGGCGACATCGAGCGCCTGAACAAGATGGCCGCCCTGGACAAGGTCGACCGCAGCCAGATCGCGGTGACGACCGGCGAGCCCGAGAACCGCCGCGGCGAGGGCGACGGCGAGGAGCGGACCCGGCAGTACACCGAGGCGTTCTCCGTCTACCTGCGCGGCGGCATGGACCGCCTCACCCCCGACCAGCGGAACCTGATGATGGACCAGCAGGTCAGCCTGCGGGCCATGGGCACGAACACCGACGCCGGCGGCGGCTTCACCGTGCCGGAGGAGTTCCGCAACATCATGACCGAGACCATGAAGGCCTTCGGGGGCCTGTTCGGTCTGGCCGAGGTCATCACCACCTCCACCGGGGCGAACCTGAACTGGCCCACCAACGACGACACCTCCAACGAGGGCGAGATCCTCGGCGAGAACCAGCCCACCGGGGAGCAGGACCTGCAGCTGGGCGGGAAGGAACTGAAGGCCTACACGTTCAGCTCCAAGCAGGTGCGGCTGTCCCTGAACCTGCTGCAGGACTCCGCGTTCAGCCTGGAGACCTGGGTGCCGAAGAAGCTGGGCGAGCGGATCGGCCGGCGCTCGGCGCGGGCCTGGACCACCGGCACCGGCGTCGACCAGCCCGAGGGCCTGACCACCGGCGCCGTCGTCGGCAAGACCGGCGCCAACGGCCAGACCACGTCGGTCATCTACGACGACCTGGTCGACCTCGAGCACTCCGTCGACAGCGCCTACCGCGCCAACGCCCAGTACCTCATGCACGACCTGACGCTGAAGGTGATCCGGAAGCTGAAGGACCAGCAGGGCCGGCCGCTGTGGCAGCCGATCCCCGCCCCCGGCTTCCCGGCCACGATCAACGGGTTCACGTACAACATCGACAACTCGATGCCCGTGCCCGCCGCCGGCGCCAAGAGCCTGGCCTTCGGCGACTTCAAGGCCGGCTACCTCATCCGCCAGGTCCTCGACGTGCAGACCCTGCGCCTGGTCGAGCGCTACGCCGAGTACCTGCAGGTGGCGTTCCTGGGCTTCGCCCGCATGGACGGCATGATCAACGACCCGTCGGCGATCCGCCTGTACCAGCACTCCGCCAGCTGACCACCGCCCTGATGCGGGCCCCGGTCGCGGCCGGGGCCCGCCGGCACTTACAGGAAGGAGCGCGTCGTGAGGGACGCGTACGCAAACGTCACCGTCCGGGCCAGCCTGGCAATCGCCACCCGAGCTGCCTCGGCGAACGGCAGCAGCGTGGACCGCTACGGCGGCGGCGCGATGTTCCAGGACGCGGCGGTCGTCGTGCACACCGGCACGATCACCGACGGGTCCCACGCCGTGGACGTGCAGGAGTCCGACGACAACAGCACCTGGACGTCGGTGGCCGCCTCCGAGCTGCAGGGCAGCGAGCCGTCCATCGTCGCGGCCGACGACGACAAGACCTTCGTCATCGGCTACAAGGGCAGCAAGCGGTACCTGCGGGTCGCGGTCACCGCGTCGGGCGCCACGACCGGCGGCGTGTACGGCGCCCTGGTGGTCCTGGCCAGCCCGCGCAACGCGCCGGTGGTGCACGCCTGATGCCGCGCATCCGCGTCCTCGAGGCGATCGCCGGCGCCGACTTCGCCTGGTCGCCCGGCGACGTCGTCGATGTGGACGACGACGCGGCGGCCGTGTGGGCCGACGGGTACCGGGCCGTCCTGGTCGACGACGGCCCGGCCGCCGCGATACCGGCCGCGGTGCACCAGGAGCCGCTGGTGGTCGACGAGCACGGGCAGCCCCTGGAGGTCCTCGCCGCCACCGTCGAACAGATGGAGCCGACCGCGGGCGTGGCGCACGGCCCGCGGCCAGTGCGCTGGTCCGTGACCGTCCGCCTGCCCGAACCGGCCGCCGCCGAGGACGAGGAGCCGACGGGCCCGGCGGACCCCGGGAACCAGGAGACGCCAGTGCAGCCCGAGGCACTGCAGCCGTTCGACCCGCGCGAGCACACCAACAAGGAGGTCCTGGCCTACCTCGGCACGGTAGGAGAGACGGAGGCGCTGCGGGTGCTCGACACCGAGGCCACCGAGGGCGAGGGCCGGGCCGGCATCAGCAAGAACCGCGAGGCGGTCCTGGAGGCCGCCCGGGCACGGGATGCCGCGACGGGCGACGGCCCGGCCGGTACGGAGAAGGCCGCGGTCTACTCCCGGGGCGGGGGCGGCGAGCCCGCGCCCGAGACCCGCGACTGGTAGGGGCGCGCAGTGCCGTACGACCTCGGCGCGACCGCGCGCCTGACCGCGGACTGCCGCGATGCCGGCGGCGCACCGGCGACCGCGGCGACGGCCGCCGTCACGGTGACGCTGCCGGACGGAACGACCGCCACCCCGGCCGCCTCCGAGACGGTCACCCCCGGCCGCTACCAGGCCGACTACGTCACCACCGCCCCGGGACGGCACACGGTGCGCTGGGTGTTCACCGGCCCGGCCCACGCCTACACCGACGTCCTGGACGTGCAGGACACCGAGCCGGTCGCGGTGCTGTCGCTGGCCGACGCCAAGGCGCACCTGAACCTCACCTCGGCCAACGACGACGCCGAGGTGAGGTTCTGGAACGCGACGGCCACCCGCGGGGTGGAGGCGCTGATCGGCCCGGTCACGCCCCGCACCGTGGCGGAGGACCACCACTTCGGGCGAGCCACGGTGCTGGTGCTGCGCAAGGTCCCGGCCCTGCAGCTCCTGGCCGTCGCCCCGCTGCTCGACACCGGCCCCTCCTACGCGGTCGACGGGCTGCTGCTGGACGGCTCGACCGGGGCCGTGTACCGCCGGGACGGCGGCATGCTGCACGGCCCGCAGCGCTTCACCTACCGGGCCGGGCGCACAGTCATCGGCGAGCACATCACCGCCGCCGCGCGGATCATCCTCGATCACCTGTGGCGGACCCAGCGGCCCAGCCGCGGCGGCCTGGCCGGCGGCGGCGAGGACTTCAGCGTCACCGAGCCCGTCCCCGGCTACGGCTACGCGATCCCCAACCGGGCCCTGCAACTGCTGGAGCAGGACCGACTCCCACCTGGAGTGGCCTAGATGGCATCACGAGTACCCGAGATCATCGACACGCTGGTGGCCCTCGCCAAGGCCGATCCCGCACTGGCCGGCGTACGGGTGGCCGACGGCCCGGAGGTCACCGGGGACAGCGTCCCGGACTGGCTGGTCATCGGCTTCGACGGCGACCCCTCCGGCGACTTCGAGGCCGCGCAGACCGCAGGCGGCTGGTCCGACCTCGCCACCGGCCGCGAGGAGGAGTTCCTGATCACCGTGGCGGCGATCGCCAACCGCGGTGACACCGACATCGTGGCCGCCCGACGCCGCGCCTACGAGATCGCCGAGCGGGTCGGCACCTGGCTGCGTACGAGCCCGGACCTGGGGCTGGTGTCGCTGGAGGCGTCCGTGGCCGGGACACGGCTGGTGCAGGACCAGACCGACCAGGGAGCACAGGCCCGGCTGCTGCTGACCGTGGCCGGCCGCGCCTTCACGTAGGGAGAGCACGACTGTGCGCACATCCATCCCGTTCCAGGCCGTCGCCGCGTTCCTCCAGCAGCTCGGCGCCGACCCCGACGACACCGCGTCCGTGGAGATCGAACCGGGCTGCGTGACCGTGAGCCAGTTCCGCCTGAACAACGACGGAGCCAGGTACCAGGTCGACGGCACCGTCGCGATGGTCCGGACAGAGATCCCGATCGAGAGGAGCCCGCGCGATGGTGCGGATGAGGCATGACGGCATCGAGGAGGAGATCGAGGTCCACGAGATCTCGGTGCCGGTGTACAAGCGTTCCGGCTGGGTGGCCGTGGACGACAAGAAGCTGAGCACGGCCAAGGGCCGTCAGACCCAGGGAGAAAGCTGACATGGCGACCCCGATCAACCCGTCGGTCCGGTACTACCGGCGCGGCACCACCCGCGTGCTGTGGGTGCCGACGATCGCGAACAAGAACGCACCGACCCGCACCGAGCTGGACGCGGGTACCGCGCTGGAGGGCGAGACCGGCGCGATGTCCGGCTGGCAGACCACCTCCGGCACCGTGCCCACCGCCGCGCTCGGCAGCCGCTTCACGCCGACCGTGCCGGGCGAGATCACCGCCGCCGACTCGTCCCTGACGTTCTGGGCGTCCAAGGACGCCGACGACGTCCGGGTCCTCCTGGTCCGCGAGGCCCGCGGCTTCGTGGTGTGGATGGACGAGGGCGACGTCCCCACCCAGACCATGGACGTCTACCCGGTGCAGGTCACCTCCCAGGCGAAGATCAGGGAAATGGACCAGGCCGCGCAGATCATGGCGCAGTTCGCGATCACCGCCGAGCCCGCCGAGAACGTCGCCATTCCCGCCGCGTCCGGGGGCTGAGCCGTGGTCAGCAGCGTCCGCATCCTCGGCACGGGCCAGCTCATCGACCTGTCCCGGCGGATGCGGACGGCCGGCGGCCCCCGCCTGCGGACCAACTTCAGCAGGCGCGTCCGCCGGGCGGCCGAGCCGCTGCACCGTGACCTGCAGCAGGCCATCCGCACGGTGAGCCTGCCGGGCGCGGGCCGCACGAAGCGGGGCGGCCCGTCGCCGACGACGCGCCCCCTGCGGGCCACGCTGGCCGGCGGCATCCGGATCAGCGTCCGCTCCGGCGCCAGCCCCGGCGCCCGCGTGTGGATGGACAAGAGCCGCCTCCCGCCCGACCTGAAGAACATGCCGTGGGTCATCGACGACGGCCGCGTCCGTCACCCCGTCTTCGGCAACCGGCGCAGGTGGGCGACGCAGTGGGCGCGGCCGACCGGCTGGTGGACGTCGACCGTCTACAGCGGCATGCCCCGCATGCGGGTCGAAGTGGAACGGATCCTGGGCGACGTGCGCCGGGACCTGGAGTAGAGGAAGAACCGTGATCCTTTCGTACACGCAGGACGACGGCACCGTGGAGAAGCTGTCGACCGACGACCTGTCCGCGCGGGAGGCGGCCGCCATCGAGGAGGCGATGGGCGATATGCAGTGGCAGCGCGTCGAGGCGCTCCTCCAGCTTCAGGAGCCGACCGCCATGCTGGCCGCCCTGTGGGCGTTCCGCAGGCGCGATGACCCGGACCTGAAGTTCGACGACTTCGACGTGCCCGGCTTCAAGCGCCGGCTGACGGTCCGCATCACACGCGCCGAGATCGAGGACTCGCTGAACAACCTGATGATGCAGGCCATCAGCAGCAAGTCCGAGGACACGCAGATCGACATGGTGACGCCGCACCTACGCAACCTCGCCGCCGACCCGGCCGACGTGGACGCGGCGCTGGAAGGGCTGGGAAAAGGCCACCTGGCACACCGCCTCCAGGACTGACCGGGCTGCTCCAGGAGTACGAGCCGCTCTTCCTGCACTACCTGCACATGCAGCCCAGTGAGTACGACCGCCTGTCGGTCGGCCGATTCCTGCGCCTGGTCGCCTGGATCGATCAGCACCTGGCGGCGATCAGAAGGAGGTGAGCCGACGTGGCTGAGCGTCTCACCTTCACCCTGACGGGCCGCGACGAGCTGTCCCGCGTCCTGAACAACACGGCGAACAACGCGGACCGGCTACGCCTGCGGCTGTCCGGGATCACCGCCGACAGCGACGGGCAGCTGCGCGACCTGCAGGGCCGGTTCCTGTCCGTCGCGGACGCCCAGGCCCGGCTGTCCGACCGGACCCTCGGCACCCAGGACGCGTTCCGCCGGCTACGGGACGCGGGCGACGAGGTCGGCAAGTCCCTGAGGGCGAACCTGATCAGCCTAGCCCCGGCGGCGATCCCCGCCGTGGCGGGTCTGGCGTCCTCGGCGACGGTGCTCGGCGGGCAGCTCGGCGCGGTCGCTGTCGCGGCCGGCGCCTACGCCCTCGCGCTCGGCCCGCAGATCGGCCGGATCGGTGAGGCGGCCGAGGCGCAGGAGAAGTACCAGGAGGCCGTCGCCGCCTCCGGGCGGGGCAGCCAGGAGGCCATCAAGGCCCAGCAGGAGTACCAGCGAAAACTCGCTGCAATGCCGCCCGCCACCCGGGAGGCCGCGGTCGCCGTCGGCCTGCTGAAGGACTCCTACGCCGACTGGTCAGATTCCCTGGCCGGTGACGTGATGGCGCCCTTCACCAAGGGCGTCGCCGTCGCCAACGAACTGCTGCCGCAGACCACCGGCCTGGTGAAGGGGGCCAGCAGCCAGTTCGACCGGCTGATCACCCTGGTGGCCGGAGGCATCGCGAGCCCCGGCTTCGACGCCCTGAACAACCGGTTCACCACGTTCGCCAACGACACGATGCGCGGCGCGGTCGACTCGCTGACCGTGTTCCTGGCCAAGCTGGACGCCGGGGCCTACGACGGCTCCGGCGTCTCGCAGTGGATGGACTACGCGGCAGCCCAGGGCCCGCTGGTGTGGGACACGCTGGAGAACATCGGCCAGGCCCTGCTGCACGTTCTGGAGGCCGGGTCCGGCGTGGGCGTCGGCATGCTCGAGGTCGTCAACGTCCTGTCCGCGATCGTGTCCTCAGTCCCGCCGGACGCGATCGCCACGCTCCTGCAGCTGGCCATCGCCATCAAGGCCACGAAGCTGGCGGCGGCCGGGGCCAGCGCGGCACAGGCCGGTATCGCCGCGTTCGGCCTGCAGATCGCCTCCATGCGCACCGCCGCGGCGGGCGCGCCTGGCGCGCTCGCCGGGACCACGGCCGCGATCGGCGGCCTGTCGCGCACCGCGAAAGTCGCCATGGCCGGCACCGGCATCGGCTTGCTGCTGATCACCCTGGACGCGCTGTCCAGCAAGAGCCAGAAGCCGCGGCCCGACGTCGACAAACTCACCACGTCACTGACCGAGCTGGGGCGCTCGGGCAAGGTGAGCGGCGAGGCGCTGCGGGTGTACGGCGCCGACCTCGGCGGCCTCTCCGACGCCCTGGACACCCTGGCCGACCCGAGCGGCCTGGACAAGACGCAGCAGTTCCTGACCGGCCTGATCGGCATGGACTCCACCCCGGTGAAGAACGCCAAGGAGGCGTTCGACGGGATCGACGAGGCCCTGGCCAGCATGGTGTCCGCGGGCAACGCCGACCAGGCGGCCGCCGCCCTGGACATGGTCATCACTCAGATGGAGCGGCAGGGCCACTCCGCGAAGGACGTCCGTGCCCAGCTCGGCGACTACAAGGACGCCCTCGCCGCCCAGGCCCTCGAGCAGCAGCTCGCCGCAGAGTCGATGGGGATCTTCGGCGACCAGGCCATCGTGGTGCAGCAGCAACTCGACGCGCAAAAGCAGAGCGCCGAGGGCTTGCGGCAGTCGATCATCGCGCTCAACGACGCGAACCGCAGCGCGTACGACTCGCAGATTCAGTTCGAGGCGAGCATCGACGCACTGAGCGAGAGCTTCGAGAAGAACGGGGCGACACTCAACCTGACCACGGAGGCCGGCCGGGCGAACGGCCAGGCCATGTCGGCGGCCGCCAAGGCTCACGACGAGATGATCGCGAGCGGGCTGGCGGCCGGCGAGTCCCTGGGGTCGATGACGAAGAAGTCCGACGCGCTACGGGCCGAGATGCTGCGGCTGGCCGAGGCCACGGGCATGAGCGACTCCGAGGCGCGCGAGTACGTCAACACGCTGCTCGGGGTGCCCGGTGACATCAAGACCGCGGTGAAGCTGGAACGCGAGCAGGCGATCACCGGCCTCCAAGAGGTACAGGCCGAGATCAACCAGACACCCGACGCGAAGTCGGTGAAGGTGTCGACGCTGAACGCGTCGGCGATCGCCGCGCTGGAAGCCGTCGGCCTGAAAACCAAGCAACTCCCCGACGGTCGCACCGAGGTGTTCACCAAGAACGGGCAGTCCCTCGGCGCCGTCGCCGATGTGCGGGCTGCGATCAACTCGCTGCGCGGGAAGACGGTCACCGTCTCGGGTAAGGACCGAGCCAGCTCCACTGCCCGGGCTGTCCAGGCCGCGATCGACAAGGTCCGCTCGAAGCAAGTCACAATCACCGCCAGGTACCGGACGATCGGCATCGAGGGCACCGCTGCCAGGAACGCCGCCAAGCTGGCTGGGTTCGCGCAGGGCGGGCCGGTCGGGCACTACGCCGACGGCGGCGACATTGTGCAGCTCATCCCCTTCGGGGGCGCCGTGTTCGGCCCCGGCACCGGCACCTCCGACAGCATCCCGGCGTGGCTGTCCCACGGCGAGTACGTCATCAAGGCCGCCGCGGTCGACCGGTACGGGATCGCCCTGTTCGACGCGCTCAACGCCGAGCGTTTCGCCGGCGGCGGGTTCGCCGGCGGCGGCGAGACCTACTCGGCGTCCCGCGCGCAGATCTCCCTGTCGACCGTCTCCACCTGGTACGACCAGGACGTCCAGCGGCTGAAGGACGCCTGGACCGAGCTCAACCAGGCACTG
Source organism: Streptomyces sp. CRN 30 (assembly GCF_034105845.1). NCBI lineage: Bacteria > Bacillati > Actinomycetota > Actinomycetes > Kitasatosporales > Streptomycetaceae > Streptomyces > Streptomyces sp. CRN 30. The sequence goes on from NZ_JAVRHI010000521.1 coordinate 43,769, forward strand.
CGCGACCAGGCGAAGCACTCGACGAAAGCGACCCGCGCGGCGGTGGCCGATGCCCGGGCCGCCGTCAACGCGGCCGACAAGGCACTGGGCCTGAAGTCCGGCAGCAAGGTCTCCGGGTTCAGCCTGACCGGTTACGCGAAGAACTTGGAGGACGCGGTCAAGGCGTCGAACTCCTGGGAGAAGAACCTCCAGAAGATCGGCAACCGGGCCGGGGCGGACATCGAGGAGACGCTGCGGGGCATGGGCGAGTCGGGGCGGTCCCTGGTCGCCGCGCTGGCCAAGGCCAGCAACAAGGAGTTCAACTCGATCGTCGACAACCTACGGAAGCTGGGGCCCACGGCGGCCGCGACACTCGCCGACTACACCAAGCAGCTCAGCACCTCCACCTCCAGCAGCAAGAAGTTCCAGGCCGACCTCCTCAAGCTCGCCGCCAGCGGGTACGGGGACCTGGCAATGCAGCTGGCGGGGCAGGGCGACGCGGACGCCATGGCGATCGCGGCCGCCGCGGTCAAGTCGCCCTCGGCGGCGAAGAAGGCCAACACGGCCGTCAAGAACAACGACAAGCTGCTGTCGACGGAGGAACTGACCGCGGCCGCGCAGATGATGGGCGCGCTGTCGGCGAAGAAGAACGCGACCGTCGCGGACGTGGTGGCGGCCGGGGTGAGCTGGCCGATGCTCGCCTACCTCGCCCCGCTGTACGCCAAGCAGATCAAGGCGATCCCCGGCACCGGCAAGTTCGTCACGGACATGAAGGAACGCGGGATCAAGCTGGCCGGCGGCGGTCTGCTGGTGGGGGCTGGCACCGGCACCTCGGACAGCATCCCGCTGTGGGGGTCGAACGGCGAGTACATGATCCGGGCGGCGTCCGTCGACTACTACGGCAAGCAGCTCTTCGACGCGCTGAACGCCAAGACGCTGGCGCCCGGCCGGACCGCGGCCGCGCCGGGCCTGCCCGCCGCCCAGGCCGCCACCGCGGCGGCCGTCCGCCAGCAGCCGGCCGTGACGTACAACGTCTATCCCCGCAAATCAGTGATCAGTATCGAGGACCTGCGGCTGCTGCAGCGGCAGGAGGAGGCGCGCCAGCGCGTGGGGAGGCCCGGGTAGATGCCCCTGATCACAGCACCGGCCGTGACACCGGAGGTCCCGGAGACGCCGCCGCCGGTGGACATCCCGGAGGTCGGCTACGCGTCGGTGACCTACGTCGACCCCACCGGGAGACGGTGGCCGATGACCGACCTGAACGCCGACTGGTACACGCTCGCCGACGGGGTGTCCGGGCTGGGGGCCGCGACCTACACGCGGACCTCCGACCCGCACCCCCGTGGCGGCGCCCGACTGCGGCACGTCCAGCCGCAGGACCGCACCATCGTGTGGCCCCTGCTGGTGAAGGGCGCCGATCACGTGGCGTTCACGGCGAACTGGCGGGCACTCGCGCGGGCGTTCACGCGGACGCTGCGGGAGGGGCCAGGCTGGCTGGAGGTGGCCCGCCCGGACGGCACCGCCCGCCGCCTGGCCGTCTACTACGACGGCGGCTACGACGGCCGGGGGCAGGCCGCCACCGGCATCACCTGGGACTCCGCGGCCCTGACCCTGTGGTGCGAGGACCCCTACTGGCTGGACGTGGTGGCGCAGACCGTGCACCGCGAGCAGGGCACCGGGCAGGACTACCTGGAGCCCTACCCGACGGTCAGCTCCTCGCAGGTCCTGGGCGCCACCCGGGTGATGAACCCAGGCGACGTGAGCATGTGGCCCACCTGGGTGATCACCGGACCGGCCTCGGCGATCACTTTCACCCAGGAGGACAGCGGCGAGGCCTTCACCCTCACCATGGCGGACACCTCCCACGGGCCGCTGCTGGCCGGTGAGACCGTCACGGTGAGCACGGACCCGCCGCGCGTGCGCTCGGGCACCGGGGAGAACCTGGTCGACGGGCTGGACTGGCCCACGGCCGTGCTGTGGGCACTGCCCCCGGGCGAGACGCCGGTGACGTTCCAGCTCGACGGCGCCGGCACCGGCTCCGCCGTCGACCTCACGTTCTACCCGAGGTACGAGACCGCATGATCCAGCTGCTGGTCACCGACCGGAACCTGTCCGTGGTCGGGGACCCGATCGCGTCATGGACCTCGCTCACCGTCGACCGCAACCGCAACGCGCCCGCAGCCGGCACGGTCACGCTGCCCGCGCTGCCGGAGGTGATGAAGCAACTGCAGCCCGGCAACCGGCTGATCGTCCTGCGGGACCGGGCCGTGTGGTGCGCAGGCCCGCTGGAAGAGCCGCAGGACTACGCGTGGGACCTGACGCAGAACGCCGGACCCGGCACGGTCACCGTCCGCTTCAGCGACGACCTGGCGAGGATCGCGGGCTACCTCACCTACCCCGAGCCGACCAAGGCGTTCACCGCCCAGGACACGGTCATGGACCGCCAGCGCACCTTCACCGGGCAGAATGCCGAGACCGTCATCCGGCAGCTGGTGAACGAGAACTGCGGGCCCGCCGCGCTGACGGCCCGCCGGATCGAGCACCTGGTCCTCGACGACGTCGCCGGCGTCGGCAGCACCATCACGCTCAGCACCCGCTTCGAGCCGCTGCTGGAGGCCTGCCGCACGGCGGCCACCACCGACGCGCTCGGCATCCGCACCCGCCAGGTCGGCGACCAGATCCGGTTCGGGGTGTACGCGCCGCGGGACCTGACGGGCAGCGCCCGGTTCTCCGCCGGCCTGGGCAACCTGCGCTCCGTCCGGTTCACGCTGGGCGCCCCGACCGCCACGTCCGAACTGGTGCAGGGCGGCGGCGACCCGGACACCACCGCCACCCCGCCCAACGTCCGCGTGTACGTCGAGGTCGCCTCCGGCGCCCAGGCCGACTGGTACCGCGTGGAGAAGCTCGTCGACAAGACCGGCACCCTGGACGACGTCGGCGGGGAGCTGACGCAGGCCGGGCAGCTCGCCCTCGGCGACGACAACCCGCAGGCGTCACTGGCCACAGTGACCGTGGACACCGAGGACCTCCAGGCCGGCCGGGACTACGACCTCGGTGACCGCGTGACCGTGGTACTGCCCACCGGCCTGGAAGTCGTTGACGTTGTGCAGACCATCCGCCTGGAGGCCACACCCGACGAGGGCGAGCTGGTGACCACGGTCGTCGGCGACTCCGACAAGACCACCACCACGGCAACGGTCCGCGCCGTGCGCGACCTGGCCCGCCGCCTGGGGCGGATCGAGGCCCGGGGATAGCCGCGGCCGCCCCCGGTATGGGGCGCCTACACCCCTTCCGCTCCGCAGCCCGTACGGCCATCCGCAGTCTCAGCCCCGGCTGAGCCGAACCGAAACGAGGTGACCGATGGCCCAGAACTCCTGGCCCTCGCCCGCCTACAACGACCGCATCGTCACCGACGTGGAGTACGAAAAGATCGCCGCCCGGTTCTCCGACGACGGCGTCTACGGCGACCCCACCGACACCGCGGTGGTCACGGCCGGCCCCGGCCTGACCGTCAACATCCGCGCCGGCGTGTACGCGTCCGTACGCGGCCACGCCTGGACCTCCGGCACGACCCCCATCACGCTGCCCGTCGCCCCGAACACCGGCGGCACCCGCCGCGACCGGGTCGTGCTCCGCCTGGACCGCGCCACCTGGACCGTGCGCGCCGTCGTCGTCCAGGGCAGCACCCTGCCCCCGGCGCTCACCCAGCAGACCGGGGACACCGGCATCTACGAGGTGTCCCTCGCCACGCTGGTCGTGCTGACCAACGCGGCCACGGTCAGCGTCACCCGCGCCGAGCTGTACGTCGGCGGCCGGTACCGCCCCTGCACGTCCACCACCCGCGACCCCAACCCCCGGATCGGCGACGGGTGCGTCGAGACAGACACCGGCAGCGTGCGCGTCTGGAACGGCGCCAGCTGGGCCGTCGTCTACTCGTCCAGCGGGGACATCGTCGTCGACCAGACCCTGTCCGCGTGGACCTGGTCGACGTCGTCGGTGCTCGAGATCCGATCCGGCATCGCCTGCCTGCGGCTGGGATCGTTCCAGCGGTCCGGCGGAACGCTGGCCGCAGACATCCAAAGCCGGCTGCCGGTGCAGATCCCGTCCGCCTACCAGCACCGGACCCGCGACCAGTTCGTCATGTGCTACGTCACCGGCTTCTACGTCGGCCGGCTCATCGTGAGCTCAGCGGCCTCGGACACTCCTGGCCAGGTACTCCTCGTCAACAAACCACGGATATCCACTGGGGAGTTCGTGCTGCCCCAGTCCGGTACGAGCTGGGCGGTGCGGGATGCGGCATGACTTCGGCGCCGGCATGGCGGACTACGTGGTCCGGCCCTCCGACGGCATCTGGACGGTGGCCGGCGGCGCCGCCCTCACCTTCTGGTCCGCCGCCACCGAGGGCACCCAGTACACCGACCTCCTCGACGCCGCGGGCCTGCCCGTCACCGAGATCGTCGCTGACGAGCGCGGCTTCGTCCCGGCCTTCCAGGGGCCCGACGAGGTCGTCGGGATGTGGGTGGAATCCGGCGGCCCGTCCCGGGCCTATACCGAGGCCCGCGGCCTGGTGACTGGCGAGGGCAGCGGCGGCTACACCTCCGTCACCCGGATCGTCGCCTCCTCAACCGCACCGGCCGACGTCCGCGCGGCCGCGCAGTACGTGTGCGACGGCATCGCCGACCAGGTCCAGATCCAGCAGGCCTTCGACGACGCCCGCGACCACGGCGGCGGCGAGATCCAGCTGACCGTCGGCGACTACAACCTCACCGAGCAGCTGCGTGTCGAGGGCACCGACGACGTCGACGTGGAGATCGGCATCATCGTCCGCGGCCAGGGCGCCCGGGCCACCATGCTCAACACCACCAGCGGCATGGCGTCCGCACTGCACCTGACCAAGGTCGTCCGGGTACAGCTGTGCGACCTGGGGATCACGGTCGGCGGCACCACGGACGGCATCACCTCGTCCACCACCAACGGCGCGGCGAGCGGGCACCGGTCCTTCTGGAACAGCAGCTTCAAGAACCTGCAGATCAACGGCCCCTGGGACGGCAGCCACAGCGGCTGGGCGATCAACATGGGCTCGCCGTTCCGGTCGGTGTTCGAGAACATCGAGATCGGAGGCGTCGGCAACGGCCTCCGCTTCCACAGCGAGCACGCCGACTTCAACCCGGGCGACACGACCGTCGAACGCTGCTTCGTCGAGCTGGTCGGCGACAACGGCACCGCCTACAAGATCGAGTCCACCACCGCCGACGGCGTGATGAACCAGATCGAGTTCGAGATGTGCGAGGCCATCGCCTCGGGCACCGGCTGCACCGGCATCCACCTCGCCGGCACCGGCGGCTGGGGCACCAGCCACACCCACTGGCGCGGCGTGAACCTCGAGCAGTTCGACCGCCTGGTCCACGTCGAGTACGGCAGCAGCAACACCTTCCGCCTCAACCACGTCGGCCTGCGCACCGGCGCGAGCGGCCTGACCGCCCTGGTCTTCGGCGCGAACGCCTTCAACAACGCCGTGCTCAGCACCGGCCTGCTGTACGTCACCGACGACTGCAAGCTCTACTCGGACGCCAACACGATCGAGCCGGCGTCCCCGAACCGCATCTCAAACCTGCGGGCCTACAGCGAGGGCGCCACTGTCACCGGCAGCATCAACCCAGCGGGCACCACGATCAGGCGCACGATCCTGGGCAACACCACAGTGCGCTCCCCGCAGGAGCCGTTCGTCTACGTCCCACCCGGGTGGGGCAAGCGCTGGTTCGCCGCCCGCGATGGTGCGGGCAGCGCCCTGGCGCGGATTGTCACCGTCGGCGGGTCGGCGACGGCCGGCTTCTACGCCTCCAACCCGCGCACGAAGTCCTGGCCGGGCCTGCTCGCCTCGAAACTGCAAGGCATGTACGGGGACGGCGGCTCCGGGTTCCAGTCGACCGCGATGTCCCCGGCGATCCTGTCCGGCTCCGACGCCACAGCGCTGGCCGCGTGGCAGGTAGCGGGCGCCGTGGTGGGGCAGACCGGCACCTGGGTGCAGGGCGGGTCCTTCTTCGGGCCGTCGGGGCACTACCTGTACACCGACGTCACCGGCAACACCCTGACCTTCAAGGCCAGGGGCACGACGGTGCGGATCTACACGGTGGTCGGCGGGACGACCCGGCCGAGCATGCTGTACTCGATCGACGGCGGGGCCGACGTCACGGTGGCCCAGCCGACCGGCACCAACGCCATCCAGGTCACCACGGTCACCGGCCTGTCCAACGCGGAACACACAGTCGTCGTCAAGGCCGGTACCGCTTCCACCGGCCAGTACCTCTCCGTGTGCGGGGTCAGCGGCGAGAAAACGTCCGGCGTCCTCGTGCACAACCTCGCGGTCGCCGGGGCGACGTCGGCCCGGTACGGCACCAGCTACCTGTCCACCGGACTCAACGCCACCTACAACGGCGGCGTCGACTTCCCCGCCGACCTGTGCATCTGGTCCGCCGCGCCCAACGACGCCACCGCCAACAACACCGCCGACGTGTGGTCGGCGAACGTCGCCCGCTGGATCCGCGCGATCCGCGACAACAGCCCCGCGACCGGGGATGTGGATCTGCTGTTCGCGATCCCACACTTCGGACGGCACGAAGGCACCAACTTCAAGTACCAGGACTACATGCGGGCAGCCCGCGGCCTGTGCGACGTGTACGGGGCCGCGTTCATCAACTGGTGGGGGCTGGGCCTGAACTCCTGGGAGAACTGGAACGCCAAGGGCTACTGGGGCACCAGCGCCGGCACCGGGGCGACCGGCACCGACACGGTGCACCTGTCCGACGCCGGCTTCCAGTACATGGCCGACACCGTCCTGCCCATCCTCCTGGGCTGATCACCTCACAGAGCGGAGCACACATGACCTGGCACTGGTCCGACCCCATTCCCCTGGACCCCGACACCGCCTACACCTACGAGCTGGAGGCCCACAAGTCCACCGGAGGCGACGCCCTAATCACCCTCACCGGCAACGTCATACCACCCGCCGGAACGGACCCGGCCGCCGCGATCGAGGAACTGCTCGCACCCGCCGTCGCCAACGGGTGGGTCGTATCCGTGAAGCGCATCCAACGCCAGCGCCACGAGGCCAGCCTCCTCTACGGCGGCTGACGCAGTCCCCCGACCCCTCTGTCCCCGAGCCGCGCTGGCCGGGGCCTTTTTCCTTTCCTGGAGTCCTCATGGCTACACCCCCGTCCGCCGCCACCTTCCTCAAGGCGTTGAAGGCCGAGGGCCTCACCGTCGTCGAGACCGACGGCTGGCGTACCCACAACCGCAACAGCAAGGGCGCCTGGGGCCCCGTCAACGGCGTGATGATCCACCACACCGTCACCAAGGGCAGCGCCAACACGGTCAAGATCTGCCGGACCGGCTACGAGGGGCTGCCCGGGCCGCTGTGCCACGGCGTCATCACCAAGGACGGCAGAGTCCACCTCGTCGGCTACGGCCGCACCAACCACGCCGGCAGCGGCGACAACGACGTCCTGGCCGCAGTCGTCGCCGAGCGCGCGCTCCCCGCCCCGAACGAGACGAACACCGACGGCAACGCCCGGTTCTACGGCTTCGAGTGCGAGAACCTCGGCGACGGCGAGGACCCCTGGCCCGATGTCCAGGTTGAGGCGATGGTGCGGGCGGCGGCCGCGCTGTGCCGGCACCACGGGTGGAACGAGCGCAGCGTGATCGGCCACAAGGAATGGCAGCTGGGAAAGGTCGACCCGCGCGGCGTCAGCACGGGCGGTCTCCGGCGCCGGGTCGCCGAGCGCCTGGCCCACAGCGCCGGCTGGTCCCGCAGCAGCACCACCACGTACAAGGTCGCCAAGGGCGACACCCTCTGGTCGATCGCCGCCAGCAAGCTCGGCGACGGCGCGCGCTGGCGCGAGATCGCCAGCCTCAACGGCATCACGGACGCCGACGCGATCAGCGTCGGCCAGGTCCTCAAGCTCCCCAAGAAGTGAGGTACTCATGGCTGAACCCGTAGAGAAGAAGGTCACCGCGGCGACCGCGGGCACGTTCCTCGGCAGCACCGCGCTGCTCGCCGCCCTGGAAGCCACCCGGGACAACGCCGAGCTGGTCGGCTGGATGCCCTCCGGCCTGGCCCCGTTCGTCCTCGCCTTGGTCCCCACCGCCATCACCTTCGTGTCCGGCTGGGTCACCAAGCACACCCCGCGCACCAACGCATAACCCGGAGGAACCGTGGCCGACGACACCGTCACCACCGGCGAACTGGGACGGCAGATCGGCTCGATGCAGGCGCTGCTCGATACTCGGTTCAGTGAGCTGAACGCCAGGCTGGACAAGGTCGTCAGCTTGGACGTGTACACGATCCAGACGACGCACGTCGAACAGCGCCTGGCCCAGTTGCAGGCGGACCTGCAGCAGGTGCGTTCGGAGCGGGACTCGCTCGAGGACGCCTTCGAGCAGTACCAGTTGTCCGAGCGTGACCGACGAGAGCAGGAACGGCAGAAGCGCCTGTACCAGGCCGTGATCCCTGTGCTGATGGCGCTGCTGTCCGCGGCGATCGCGGTGTGGGCGGTGGTGGCAGGGTGAACACCGGCGTGGGCAAGCGGACCAGGCGGTGGTGGCCGCGTGCAGAGTGGCTGATCGCGATCACCGGTCTGGTGGGTGCCGCGCTGCTGGCGTGGCTGGCTGTGGCGGTGATCGGGTTGTCCCGTGACCTGCGGGCCGCGAACGGGGCGCGGGATGCGCTGGCGCTGCAGGTGGAGCGGCTGGGGGGTACGCCGGTGGCGGGTCCGCCGGGTAGCCGTGGTGCGCCGGGGGCGTCGGTGACCGGTCCGCCGGGGGCCCGGGGCGGGGCGGGTCCGTCGGGTCCGCCGGGTCCGTCGGGGTCGCCCGGTGAGGCGGGCCGGGACGGGGACGACGGTACGGACGGGGCCGATGGTGAGGCGGGCCGGTCCGGTACGGACGGTGTGAGCGGTGAGGTGGGGGAGCCGGGCTCGGCTGGTGCGACGGGTCCGGCTGGTGAGGCGGGCCCGCCCGGGCCGCAGGGCGAGGCGGGTCCGGCTGGTCCGCAGGGTCCGGCCGGGGAGCGGGGGCCGGCCGGACCGTCGTGTCCGGCAGGCTACTCGCTGCAGGCGCCGGCCTGGGACGAGGCCGCTCTCGTCTGCCGCCGTGACGACGCCCCGGATGATGATGGCCAGGGAACGGACTCTCCGTCCGGTCCGCTGGCGATGGCCTTGGACCCGCAGCGCAGGCAGTACCCATGACGAACGGCCCCCTTCCACCGCTGGGTGGGAGGGGGCCGTTCGCTGTGTCTGGGTAGGGTCACCGGCATGATTCGCGCTGTGATCTTCGACGTCGGCGAGACCCTCACCAGGGACGACCGCTACTGGGCAGCGTGGGCCGACTGGCTCGACACTCCCCGGCATACCGTCTCCGCGCTCGTGGGCGCCGTCGTCGCCCGCGGCCAGGACAACGCCGCAGCACTGGACCTGATCCGGCCCGGCATCGACGTCGCCGCCGAGTACGCCGCGCGGGAGACCGCGGGCCGCGGCGAGCAGTTGGAGGAGGTCGACCTGTACGACGATGTCCGCCCGGCCCTCACCGCGCTACGGCAGCTCGGCGTCCGCGTCGTCATCGCCGGGAACCAGACCGCCCGCGCGGGTGAACTCCTGCGAGCCCTCGATCTGCCGGCCGACGTGGTTGCAACGTCCGGCGAGTGGGGCGTGGCCAAGCCGTCGGAGGAGTTCTTCCAGCGCGCGGTCGACGCCGGGCGCGCGGCCCCGGGCGAGACGCTGTACGTCGGCGACCATCCCGCCAACGACACGCTGCCCGCGGCGGCGGCCGGGCTGTGCACCGCACACCTGCGGCGCGGACCGTGGGGACTTCTGTGGGCGGAGGATCCCAATGTTGTGGCGACCGCTACCTGGCGCATCGACAGCCTCGCCGAACTGGCGGCCCTTGTCCGCCCGTAGTTGGCAGCGATACGGCCCTGCCAGCTCAGGTCTGGCAGGGCCGTTCGCGTACCCGACGCGTCGCCGCGCGGCTACGGTTCGGAGTGGACGCACCGAACGGAGCCAGTATGCCCAACCTCAGCCGACGCGAGGTAGGCCAGCGCATCGCTACGATCCGCCGGACCCGCCGGATGACGCAGGCCGCACTTGCTCGTGCCGCCTTCCTCTCCCTCAGCACCATCAGGCACATCGAACAGGGCTCCAGATCACCCAGCGACGACGCCCTCGACGCCATCGCGGCTGCCCTGACCGTCGACCCCAGCCACATCATCACCGGCTACACGCGGACCGAGTCCCGCGTCCACGCCGCGCTTCCGGCCCTGTCCGCGGCGATAGCCGCCTATGACATCCCTGCCGACAGCCAGCCTCGCCCGCTGGCCGACCTCGACTCGGCGGTCGCTGTCCTCGCACAGTGGCGACTCGGCGCGCAGTACGCCCGTATCGCCGAGCGAGCCCCGCAGCTGCTGACGGACGCGCTGGCCGCCCTGCACCAGGCGACCGGAGCGGACCGGCTGCACGCCGCGCGGATCCTCGCCGCGATCACCAGGTCCGCGGACGCAGTCGCCTACAAGTTCGGCGCCCGCGACCTGTCCGCCCGGCTCATCGACCTGATGCGGTGGGCCGCTGACCAGACCGAGGACCGCATCGCGCAGGCGACCGCTGCCTACGTACGCACCGAAACGTTCTTCGCCGCCCGCGCCCACGTCCAAGGCCTGGCCGCGCTGGAGACAGCGATCGATGCCAGCCCCAGCCCGATCGGCCGGGATACGACGGCCGCCCGCGGGGCCCTGCACATGCGAGCCGCGGTCATCGCCGGCCGGACGGGCGACGCCGCTGCTGCTGCCGGGCATCTCGCAGATGCTCGCCGCCTCGGCGACACGCTGCGGGAGGCCGCCTACGACGGCACCCAGTTCGGCCCGGACAGCGTCCGCGCGCACGAGGTGTCCGTAGCCGTCAGCCTCGGACACGACCACTTGCAGCAGGCGTTCGACGTGGCGGAGGCGTGGGAGCCGCCCGAGGGCATGCCGGCCGAGCGGCAGTCGGGATTTTGGATCGAGCTGGCCCGCGCCCAGGTATGGGCGGGCCGTCCAGATGATGCGTTCGAGTCGCTGAAGGTGGCCCGCTCCATCGCCCCTCAGCACACGCGGGAGCACCCGTGGGCGCGGGAGACTGCGGCGACAATCCGCCGGTTGAAGCGTGCGGACGCCGAGTCGTTGACGTCCTTCGCAGAGTGGATCGGCGCGGTCTGAGAGGTACCACAAGGAGTGGTACTTGTGACCCTTTCAGCGGCCCATGCTCTACCTGTCCACGGCAGACAGGCAGATCGGAGCCGTAATGCGCCAGCGCACAAGCCGCTTACTCGTCGTTGACGGGCCGGTGTCCTTCGCGCGCCTGCACGGCCGGGCCTGCTGGTACTGCGGCGCGGTCTCGCGCAGCATGCGAGCGGTGGGCCGGGTGCAGCGGGCGGTCGGCGCCCGGGTGTGGACGATCGTCTCGTGCGGCTGCCACTCCAAGACGGTGGTCTTGTGAGAGCGCAAACGGTCTCACCCGAGGCGGTGGAGCTCCTCGGCCTCCCCGGTCTCGACGGTCTCACCGACGACCAGGTCCGCGGCGCCGACTGCGTGTGGTGCCGGACCGGGCTGTCGATCGAGACGGCTGTCGACCTCGGCGAGCTACAGAGCCCCCTGGCCGGCACGACGTCGGAGCACGGTACGCGGTGGTTTCCCCGTGCGGATCGCCGCTGCATCGCCCCCCGCGCGCGCCGGGCTCTCGACAGCCATACCCCGATGTGCGAGCAGTGCGCCGACGAGCGCGCGATCTGCCCGGTCGGCCGCATCCTCCAGCAGCTGGCGAAGGAGCAGCGATGACACTGGCTCCCCTGACGTGGCGCGGCGTGCCCGTCCCCTTCATCACACCGTGGAGCGCTGAGACCCCGCGGACCCCACAGTTGAAGGCAGCCCGGCGGCGCCTCGCCTACACCGACGAGACCATCCACGACCGCCATGGCGACGTCCTGTGGATCCGCACCCCCTACGCCCGCGGCACCGGAGCACCTGAGTTCGCTGGCATACACGCCATGCGGCAGCGGCAGGCGATCACCCGGGACCTGTGCATGATCTGCGGCGTCTCGGTGAGCGGCTACTGCGGCGGGAAGTACCTGTTCCTCCTCGCCGCGCGCGACGGCCGGCCCATCCGCGAGGGCGAGGTGACGGCCGTCCCCCCGATCCATCCCCATTGCGCCCGGATCGCGACGCAGCACTGTCCGCACCTGCGCCGCGGCTGGGCTGCCGCGCTCGTCGCCTACGCCCCGAACTGGGGGGTCGCCGGGATCTGCTACTCGGAGCGCACCCTTCAGCCGCTGCCCGGACCGCCGAGCGACCCGGAGGGCCTCACCTACGTGGAGTACGTGAACCGGCCACAACTGATGTGGATGGTGGCCGCCCGCGCGGCCGTGGCGCTGTACGAGGTGGAGCCGGTGTCCGACCTGACACGGCTGGCGGAGACAGTTCCTCTCTGACTCCCGCCCGCGCCGTGCTGAGGACCGGCGCCGGCGGGATGGCCGCCTGGGCCTGCGTCACCCGGGCGGCCCGGGCCCGCCGCCGGAGGGCTGCCGGTGGCGGGCCATCGACTAGGGCTGTTCCTCGGGCAAGGGGCGGGTCAGGGCGGAGACGTCGACACCGATCGCGCCGGCGATCCGGATCAGCGTGTCCAGCAGAGGTGAGGCGTGTCCGTTCTCGATCCGGCTGTAGGTGGCCACGTCGATGCCCGAGCGTCCGCATACGTCGTGCTGGGTGAGGTTGTGGTGCTCGCGCACGAGGCGGATCTGTTCTCCGACCTGTCGTCGACGGGTGAGGACCGGGTCGTCGGGCGGGGTGGTACGCGGCACGCGTCCACGCTCCCGACACCATGATCAAAAAGGATTAGGGCGGACCCTAATCTGTGTGATCTTGGTTCGGGTCGGGCATGACCACAGAGTCCAACCGGAATGGGAACGTACGTTTGATTAACTGGTGATCCTCGATCGGACGCCCGAACGGCACATGGGTGGTGACACCCATTTCCAGGAAGTTGGCAGCGCCGGATCCCACCTGGCGGCAGGGTGCCGCCACCACAGACGCCGGGTCTACGGCTGGCCCCCTCGGCCCGGCTGGGGCGGTCTCACGCCAGTGAGGCCGCCCCTTCTCTATGCTGGCCTCTCAGCCAGAGGCGTCGCCTCGCGTACGTCTGCCGTCATCTGGGTGCGAACTGGGTGTGACCCGGGTGTACTGAGACGTCGCCAAGCTGATCTGAGACGTACGGCAGGCGTCGCCACGCCCTGAAAGGGGAGCTTCCCGTGGGGGCTACGACCTGGGCGAATAGCCGCTACAGTGCAGGTCAGAACGCACAGAATCGAGAGCACGAGTACGGCGCCCCCTGTCTTCGGGACGAAGAGGTCGTGGGTTCAAATCCCGCCACCCCGACGCTGGTCAGAGGGCCTGGTGCGTAACTTGCACCAGGTCCTTTGTCATGTTCGGGTGCCGGTGCTCAGGCGGCGCAGGACGTAGGCCGCGCCGCCGACTCCGGCGAGGACCGCCGTGACCAGTGCCGCCCATGCCCAGAGCGGCAAGGTGTTGCCGTCCTCCTCTTCGCTGGAGCGGTCCCCGGGGGCCGGTGACGGTGACGAAGCCACCGGGGTGGATGGGATGTCGGCCGACGAGACGTGTGGGGCTTCCCGTACGGACCCGTGCGGTTGCCCGCTCTGCGCGATGACCGCCTGGACCCTGTCCGGCCGCTGCGCGTCCGCGTCGAGGGGGACGGGGACGGCGACGAGGAAGACCAGGGTCAAGGCAGCGGTACGGAACATCATCATGCCCTCAGGGTTCGCGGCTCCGGCGGTACGGCCCATCGGGCGACCGGGCGGAGTCGGACGGTCGGTCGGCGGGTTTCGCGCCGGCCGACCGGTCTGTGCGCGGCTTCGTGCCGGTTCCGGACTTGTTTGGGTGTTCGTATGCGTGCGTAGATTGAGGAGAGTGATCACCGGGGGAGGCGGCCATGGCAGGGCGGGATCTTCGTGCGTTGTTCAGTTCCAATGACCGGAGCATCGCCGCGGAGGAGGCGTTCACCAATCGGCAGGCTCAGTGGCGGGCGGTGACGGGTGGCCTTGCTGAGCATGTACGGGACGTGACGCGGGACGGCTTCGACGTCGAGGATCTCGAACGGCCTCGCCGTAACGTCCTCGTCTTCCACGGTGTGGGCGGCATCGGGAAATCGACGCTCTCCCGCAAGATCGAGGCTGCGCTCGCCCACAGTGATCAGCGGCCCGCGCAGTGGGAGTCACCGGCGTATCCGGAGGAGCGGTTACTGCCCGTCCGGATCGATCTCGCGCACTCCGCGGGGACCGACTTCGAGCGGGTCGTCCTCAGCATCCGGCTCGCCGTCGCCTCGCTCGGCCGGCCCATGCCCGCCTTCGACCTCGCCCTGCGCCGTTACTGGGAGCACAACCACCCCGGCGAACCGCTGGAGGAGTATCTGCGCCGCGGCGGGCTGCTGCGCCGGTTCAGCGACGCCGCCGCGCTGCCCCAGCAAATGCAGTCCGCCCTCAGTGACGTGGCGCAAGCCCTGCTGCTGCCCGGCACCGTCGGAGGTGCCATCGGGCAGGGTGTCGGCGCGCTCGTCGGCGCCTTGCGCGAGCGGCGGGCGTCCGTACGCGCCCTCGCCGGGTGCGCGCGTCTCGCCGACCTCCTGGAAGCCGAGCCCGACCTCGACGCCCTCAGTTTCTATCCGCATCTCCTCGCCTGGGACCTCGCCCAGCTCCCACCCGGCAAGAGCGCCCTGCCCGTGGTCCTGCTGGACACCTTCGAGGACACCGGCGATCGCACACACCGCGACTTCGAGCGGCTCCTCCAGCGTCTCGTCTGGCTCATGCCCAACGTCTTTTTCGTCATCACCGGACGTAACCGTCTGCAGTGGGCGGAGGCAGGTCTGGAGGGGCAGCTCGACCGGGTGGGGGCACGGTCCTGGCCCGGTCTGGCCGTCGAGGAGGCCGTCGCCCCCTCCCACCAGGTGCTCATCGGCGACTTCTCACCCGACGACTGCGAGGACTACCTGGCCCGTCGGCTCCGTCGCGACGGGCAGGCCCTGATCGACGAGCCCGTACGCCGGATCATCGCCCAGCGTTCCCACGGGCTCCCGCTGTACCTGGACCTGTCGGTCATGCGCTTCCTGGAACTGAGCCGTGGCGGCAGCCGGCCGCAGGCCGGCGACTTCGACCACGACTTCCCGGCCCTCATCGCCCGCACCCTCAGCGATCTGACCGCCGAGGAACGGCATGTGCTGCGCTCGGTCAGCCTTCTCAGCTCGTTCTCCGTGTCCCTGGCCACCGAGGTGGCCGGCATGGACCACGACGCGCCCGCCCTACGGCTCGTCGAACGTCCCTTCATCCGTGAGTCGTTCTCCGGCACCTGGCCGTTCCATCTGCACGACCTCATCCGCTCCGCCATCCGCAACGCGGAGGACGGCAGCGACGACCGCTGGTCCCAGCAGGACTGGCAGCGAGCGGCCGAGCGCGCGTTCCGTGCGCTGGAGGCACGGTGGCGGCAGGGGCAGCGACGTGACCGTGCCGTCCTCGTCAGCTGTCTGCAACAAGGGCTCGGGCTCGCCCGGGACTTCGCGTTCCAGCTCGGCTGGCTCGTCGATGCCTCGTTCCAGTACGTCGCGGACTCCGTGTGGGAGCCGCTCACCCTGCCGGACCCGGGCAGCATGGGGGGCGGCGGGCCCCGGACCGCTGCGGACGCCCTCGTCGAGACGCTCAGCGCCATCGCCCGGCGCCAGCACGAACACCGCGAGCGTACGGCGAGTCGGCTCTCGGCCGTCCTCGGCTCGGGGCTGCTCCCACCGGAACTCGTCGAACTGCCCGCCTACTACCTGGCCAAAGCCCAGCGAGACCTCGGGCTCACCGCCGCCTCCCGTCAAGGCATGCAACGCGTCGCCGCCGCCGGGGGCCGCCTCGCCTTCGACGCCGGACGCGGTCTCGCGCACCTCAGTCGGTTGGCCGGGGACTTCCCCGCAGCCGTGGAAGCGGCCGGGAGACTCGGCTGGGCGGGGCGGCATCAGCGGGTACTGGCCGACGTGTGGTGGCTCCAAGGAGACATGGACAGGGCGGCCGCCGCCTATCGCGCGGGCCGTGGCGAGGCCGAGGAGCACGGCGCGGTCGGCGAGGCCGCGATGTGCCAGGCCCACCTCTCCTTCGCCGTCGCCTTCACCGACCCCGCCGAGGCCGACGACGAGATCGACCTGGCGGGCCGGTTGCTGTCGCCGCTCAGCCAGCGGTCCGCGGAGATGACCGTGCGCCTCGCCGCCCTGGCTCGCGACGCCGGGTATGCCACAGACCTGCCCGACCGGGCCGCCGTCCTGCTCGCCGAGATCGAGACGTCCGGCATCTCCTACGCCGCCGCCAAGCTGCAACTCGTCCTGTGCTTCCACCACGCACTGGTCGGCGCCCACGACGAGGTGGAGGCCGGCATCTCCCGCCTGCACGACCTCACCCACGGCGGCGACTACGCGTACTTCGTCGAGATCGCTCACTTCATGGCCGGTCTCCCGCTCCCCCCGGACATCGCACGCGCCCAGTGGATCGACGGCGAGGAGCAGACCCGCGAGCGGTGGCGTGGAATGGTCCGCACACGTCCCGCGCATCCCTCACGTCCCCTCACTCGATGAGTGAGGGAACCGAGGGAGTTACGTCCAGTTCCGCCCACACCGTCTTGCCCACCGGGTCGCCCGGGGTCACGCCCCAGCGGATCGACAGTACGTCCACCAGGAGCAGGCCCCTGCCCGACTCCTCGTCCGGGGTGGGGGGCGGTGCGGTGAGCGGCAGGGGTTTCTCCGTCGCCGCGTCCGCCACCTCTACGCGCAGCAGGCATGTGGTCGTGTCCAGCGTCAGACTGACGCCGAAATCGCGGCCCGGGACCCTGCCGTGGCTCACGGCGTTCGCCGTCAGTTCGCCCACCACCAGCGCCACCGCGCAGGACGCGTCCGTCATCGGGGAGTAGCCCCGCTCCCCCATCCACCGCACCGCCCTGCGCCGGGCCAGGTGCGCGCCCTCGGGCGTCGCCGCGTACCGCTGCGTGAAGTGGGTGGTGGTCGTTGTCGTCGGCACGGGTCGTCCGTCCCTTTCCTTCAGTACACGGGTCGTCACGAGTCGTCACGTTTCGTGTTCAAGAGTCGGCCGATCGCCCTACGCTCGGAAGGTGACACCGCCTTACCCTCCCTGTCGTAAGGAACGGACGTGATCCCTTGGCCAGCGAAATCGACCCCAGCGCGTCGATGGCCGCCCTCTTCGGTTCACGGGTGCGCCGGCTCCGGCTCGCCGCCGGGCTGACCCAGGCGCAACTCGGGCTGCTCACGCACGTGGTGAGCAGCCGGATCACCCAGATCGAGCGTCTCTCCGGAGCGAGACCGACCCTGCCGCTCGCCCGCGCCCTCGATGCCGCCCTCTGCGCGGACGAGTTGCTCGTCGAGCTGTGGCCCCACGTGTACCGGGAGACCTTCCCCGACTGGTCCCGCAAGTTCATGGAGTATGCGGAGCGGGCGGTGGTTGTGCGCGAGTACTCCGCCCACCTGGTGCCGGGTCTGCTGCAGACCGAGGCGTACGCGCGCGCCGTGCTGCGCGTCGGTCGCACGCTCAGCAGCGCGGAGCAGTTGGAGGAGCGCGTCGCCGCGCGTATGGAGAGGCAGAAGCGTCTTGCCGCTCCTGACCGGCCCGAGCTGTGCGTGGTCCTCGACGAGGCCGTGATCAGACGGGCGGTGGGCGGATCGGCGGTGATGCGTGAGCAGTTGGACCGATTGCTCATCGCCGCGGCGGAGGACCGCATCACCGTCCAGGTGCTGCCGTTCGACCAGGGTGAGCACGACGTGATGGGTGGGTCCCTGACGCTGCTGACCATGCCGGACGGCTCGGTCAACGCCTACACGGAGGGTGCGCACTACGGCCAACTCGTCGAGGAACCGGACGAGGTCACGCGCTTCACACTGTCCTACGATCGGCTTCGGGCGGCAGCACTGCCCCCGCTCATGTCCCTGGACATGATCCGGTCCGTGAGGGGAGACGATCACCGTGGAGCGCAGGTCCCGTCCCGATCTGAACGACGCCGCCTGGCGCAGGAGCAGCTACAGCAATCAGGAGGGCGGCAACTGCGTGGAGGTGGCCGCCGGCCTCCCGGCTCTCGTCCCCGTCCGTGACAGCAAACTCCCGCACGGCCCGGTGCTCCGGTTCGGTGCCGGCTGCTGGAGCGATTTCATAAGCGGCCTGAGGAGCGCTTAGAAGGTCACACGCTCCCGTGGGTGAGGGCTTTTCGGGTCACGACGTCAGCGTGACCCGTCGGCCGCTGTCGTCGGAGTGCACGCACTCCTGGTACGGGTTCGGGGTGCCCTGTTTCTCCTGGCAGTGCCAGGTGGCCCCGCCCGCGTCGACTGTCGCCGCTGCGCTGCCCGACCCGGTCCACGTTCTGGTGTAGGCGCCCGCCACCTTCGACGCGGTGGCGCAGTCGGTGCCCTTCGCGGAGAGCCCGAGCCCTGTGGTCTGCTCGGTTCCGCACTGAGCGGTGGGTGCGGCAGGTGCGGCGGCGGTCGTCGCCGTCGCCGCACCTGAAACGGTCAGCGCGGCGGCCGACAGCGCTGCGGCCGCGGCGCATGTTCCCAAGGCGTACATGTGCGGGCTCCCTGTTCCGGTGACGTCCGGTGACGGTGATACCGGTCCCCACTCCAGCGTGCCCACACCCCTGCCGCCGCTGCCACTCGGGCGGCCGGACCGGCGGAGTACCCGATCGGCCGCCGATGGCCCTGCTCAGCCGATTCAGCCGATGTCGAAGTCCATGTTCGTCACGTACCACGCGTCATCGAGCTTCGAGGACTCGATGCTCACGTTCAGCTGGCCCTTCTCCAGGCCCGTGGAGTTGGCCAGGATGATGTCCTCCAGGGTCTTGCCGTCCACGGTGACCTTGTCGGCGGGGTACTCCGCCTTGTCATCGGTCGGCGGGACCTCCGTGACCTCCACCTTCGGGTTCTCCGTCGGGGGGTCGGGAGTGAACGACTCCTGGAACTGGGCCACGCTCTGCTGGATCTGCTTGCCCTGCGTGGAGTCGTCGGCGCACGTCTCCTCGGAGCCGGTCTCGGGCGGGCTGCCCGCCTCGCCCATCAGCAGGCACGCCTGCTTCGCCTCGCCCTTGACCACCGCGGTCACCCACGCCGCGACCGTCTTCTCGGGCGAGGACTGGTCCGCGGTGGAGGCCCCGGAGGACGACTCGTCCTGCTGGTCCGCGGAGGCGCCCGACGCCGCCGCCGACGACCCGCTCTTCGCCGGCTCCGGGTCGGCGGTCGTGTCGTCGCCACCGACCGAGCAGGCCGTCAAGGCCATGGCCGCCGCCGTCGCCGTCAGCAGCCCGGCGGCCGCCCTGCCCACGTTTCTTCCGCTCTTGCGCACTAACACCGCTCCGATCGTCCCTTCGGCCTCGGTGGCACCTCTGGTCGAGGTGCCACCTTCAGGAAGCGAAGACGTGTTCGAGAGCGGATCGGTTTCGCCCAGCGGGCGGACCGGCGCTACTTCAGGTAGACCAGGCCGTCCGTCGTGATCGCCGGACGGCCGCTCGTGCCCGCCACCACGATCTTGATCTTGTGCTTGGCACTGCTCGACCAGTTCTTCGTCCAGATCGCCTGGCGGTACTTGGTGGCGCTGGACTTCAGGTCCACCGTCGCCGTCTTCGTACCGTCGACATAGACGTAGACCTTGCCGGACGACGAGGCGCGCGAGACCACCAGCGCCGCCGAACGGCCGGTGAACGACCAGGTCAGGCTCGCGTTCTTCGTCGAGCTCGAGTACGACTTCCCGCCGAGGTAGCTCTTGGAGGACTTCGTGGTCCAGGTGCCGCTCTTCGTCGCGGCGCTTTCCTGGAGGATCATCGGCGTGAACGACGGCGACGACGTGCGGTAGTTGCCCGCCCAGTCGTAGGCACGCATCGACCAGGTGGAGGCCGAACCGGACTTGGCGGTCTTGTTCGACGTGGTCGTGGTCGGGCCGTAGGTGGCCGTCGTCGGGGACAGCAGCTTCACCTGGCGCAGCGCCGCGTTGTCCGCGGCCTTCCAGCCGAGGGCGACCGGGACGGCGGACGTCTCGACGGTGCCGGTGCGCAGCTTCAGGCTCGGCGACGTGCTGAAGGTCGGCGCGGTGGTCTCCGCCACCACGTTGACCGCTGTCGTCGTCGCCGTCTTGCCCGACTGGTGGACCGCCCGTACGGCGACGGTGTGGGTGCCCAGCGGCAGGGTG
The DNA here is from genome assembly GCF_034105845.1 of Streptomyces sp. CRN 30. Classification (NCBI taxonomy): domain Bacteria; kingdom Bacillati; phylum Actinomycetota; class Actinomycetes; order Kitasatosporales; family Streptomycetaceae; genus Streptomyces; species Streptomyces sp. CRN 30. The sequence continues at coordinate 64,037 of NZ_JAVRHI010000521.1, forward strand.
ACCGTCTTGGCGGTCGACGTGGCCGCGGCGGTGGCGGCCGTCTTGCCGTCGACGACGATCTCGAAGTTCTTCAGCAGGCTGCTGGGCGTCGACGTCGACCAGCGGGCCTTGACCGTGCCCTTGGTGTAGTACGTCGAGCCGGACAGCCCCGTGCTGTCGAGCGCCGTCAGCTTCAGGCCCTGCGCCGGGCCCGACGCCAGGGTGCGGATGGTCGGGAGCTGGGCGTAGATGCCGTTGCCCGGGCACTCCGAGTTGAATCCGTCGCGGTGGCCGGAGATCCGCTTGAACGAGTACTGCGTACCGGCGGTGTACGACGTGCCGAAGTAGTTCTTCTGCGTCGCGCCGGCGGTCAGCTTGACCGACGAGTTCGGGTCGGCGCCGTACTGTCCGAGCTTCCAGGCCGCCACCCGGGCGATCGACGCCAGCGTGGCCGCGGGGGCGCCGGTCGAGCCGTCACCGAGCACCGCGACGCTGGTCGCCTCGCGGTTCCAGCCGTAGGTGTGCGCGCCGAGGACCGGCAGGTCGATGCCGCCCTTGCGGCCCTCGTAGAGCGTGCCGCACTTGTCGACGAGGAAGTTGTAGCCGAGGTCCTTCCAGCCGTTCGTCTTGACGTGGTACGCGTAGATGCCGCGCACCAGGGCCGCCGAGTCGGCGCAGGAGTAGTCGTTCGTCCCGGCCGTGTGGTGGACGAAGACCGCCTTGACGTCCTCGTTGTACTCGGGTTCCTCGGGGCTCATCGACTCGTCCGCGCCCCAGCCGGCGCGGGAGACCACCGGCGGCTGGGGGACGGACGACTCCGGGGCGGCGCTGGGAGCCGTCCCTTCCGTGGTCTCCGTCTCCGTCGCCGTCGGGCTCGGTGTCACGTCCGCCGCGAACGCCGCCGGCTCCATGCTCTGCTCGGCCTTCGTCACCACACCGGGGTCGACCAGGTTGACCTCGAACCCCTTGGGCAGGCCGGAGCCGGTGGTGCCGTCCTCGTGGACGACCTGGACCTCGACGCCGTCCGACGGGCCGGTCCACAGCGGTTCCGTCGCGCCGCGCTCCTCGGAGTCCGCCTCGGGGACCTCCACCGGGTCGACGCCGGTCTCCAGGTCGCGCCAGCCGGACCACGTGCCGCTCTCGGCGTCGCGGGTACGGACCTGGATCGTGCCGTCGAGGCTCGCGTCCGCGTCCTTCCAGGAGACGCCCAGCAGCGAGAACTGCTTGGTCTCCGTGCGCGGCAGCTCGCGCTTCGCGCTGCCGGCGGCCTTCAGCGCCAGGTCGTACGTCTTCACCGGCCGCTTGGCCCTCAGGTCGGGCCCCTGGTCGGTGGACGGGCTGGCGGCGGCGTACGTCACGATGCCACCGCCGCCCAGGACGACCGCGCCGAGCGTCAGCCACGCCCGTCTCTTCATGGTCAGCGGTCTGTACGCATGCGACGCGTGCGTCGCACGCGCGGTACGCCGTTTCACAGGCGAAATCCCCCCACACAGGGCCATTACGGCCAGAAAAGAAACAGAAACAACAGCGACAACAGGAAGTGAGACAACTCAGGAGGCAGAAACGTTGTGCTGTGACGGGGTGCCAGTTGTGTTCAGAGGGGATTGGCCGGCCAGCCCAGCAGCCGTGCCCCGATCACCGCGGTCTGGAGGGTGTAGCGGTGCACCGGGTCGTACGGATCGGCCCCGGTGATCTTGTGGATGCGCTCCAGGCGGTAGGTGAGCGCGCGCACGCTCAGCGAGAGGCGGCGGGCCGCCTCCGCCGCCACGCACCCCGAGTCGAAGTACGCGGTGAGGGTGTCGAGCAGCGGCTGCGCGCCGCCGCGGGCCCCGCGCAGCGGGCTGAGGGTGTTCTTCACCAGGTCGGCCATGGCCTGGCGGTCCCGGGTGAGGACCGGGTAGACGAGGAGGTCGGCGGCGCGCAGGACCGGTTCGTCGAGGTCGAGCCGCTCGGCCAGGTCGAGGGTGTTCAGCGCCTCCTCGTAGGACTGGACGACCCCGGCGGCGCCCGGCTGGGAGCGGCCGACGGCGACCTGGCCGCCGTCGGTCACCGCGTGCGCCAGCTTGGCGAAGAAGGTGAGGATCTCCTGCTGGTCGCCGGGGGCGACGCAGACCAGGCGGCCGTCCTTGGTGGTGAGGAGTATGCGCCGGTCGCCGAACCGGCCGATCAGCGCGGTCTCGACCTCCCGGGGCACGGGGTCCCCGTCGTCGTAGGCCACGGCGCCGCGCGCCACCGCGACCGCGTGCTCGTAGGCGAGCCGCAGCCCGTACCGCTCGGCGCGCTGGGCGAGCCGGCCGAGGTCGCTGCGGCCGTAGAGCAGGTCGTCGATGAACTCCCGGCGGGCCGCCTCCTCCTGCCGTACGGCGAGCCGCTGCGCCCGTTCGTACCCCTCGGCGAGCGCGTCGACTGCCTGGGCGGCCGTGGCGAGCACGCTGTCGGGTGAGATACCGGGGCCGGAGGGCCAGTTGGTGCGGGTGGCGTCGAGGTGGACGCCGACGAGGGCGCGCAGCTTGAGACCGGCCTCCGCCGCGCGCTCCCCCAGCGCGCGGCGCGAGTCGAGTTCGTCCCGGGTCAGACGGCGGCCGGTCGCGGAGGCGTCGGCGAGGATACGGGCGTATCCCTCCAGGTACGCCTCCGCCGCGTTCCGGTCCGGCACCCCGGCCCACCCCCCTGGTACGTGTGTCATGTCGCCGTCGGCGCCTTCCAGCGTAAAGGGGCAGCGTAGAGGGGGGTGGCGGGGGCGATCAGCCGGTTATCTCGACCTTGCCGTTGGCGGGCGGCTGCGCCGGGCCGTCGCCCTTGGCGGCGGACGCCGCGTTCCCGCCCGTGAGGTTCTTCAGGAGGTCGGCCAGGTCGACACCGGTCGTGGAGTTCAGCAGCTCCATGCCCTGCGCGACGTTGTCCGTGACCGTGCGGGTCAGGCGGCTCGCGCCGTCCGTGGAGATCACCGTCATCTTCTCCACGGCCGACAGCGGCTCAGACGCCTTGGCCACCACCTGCGGCAGCGCCTCGACGACCATCTGGAGCACCGCCGCGTCGCCGTACCGCTCGAACGCGTCGGCCTTCTTCTCCATCGCCTCGGCCTCGGCCGCGCCCTTCGCGCTGATCGCGGCGGCCTCCGCCTCGCCCTCAAGGCGTACCGCCTCGGCGATCGCCGCACGCCGGGCCCGCTCGGCCTCACCGTGCTTGAGACCCTCGATGGCCTCCGCCTCGGCCAGCGCGCCGCGGCGCTGCTTCTCGCCCTCACCGGTGAGCCGGGCGCGCTCCGCCTCGGCCTGGGCGCCGGCGATCTCGGCCGCGCGCTCGGCCTCGGCCTGCTTGACGCGGGCCACCCGCCGGGCCTCGGCCTCCTGCTCGGCCTCGTACCGCTTGGCGTCGGCCGGCTTGCGGACCTCGGTGTCGAGCTGGCGGTCCTTCAGCGCGGCCTGGCGCTCGGCGACCTTCTCCTGCTCGGCGAGGATGTCCTGCTGGCGGGCGGCCTCGGCGAGCGGACCGGCGGCGTTGGCGCGGGCCGCGGCCTGGTCGGTCTCGGCCTTGATCTCGGCCTGCTTCAGGTACAGCGTCCGCTGGGCGACCGCGATCTCCTCCTCGGCCTTCAGCCGGGCCTGCTCGGCGGCGCGCCGGGCGACCGCCTCGGCGATGTCGGCCTCCTGCTTGGCGCGGGCGGCCTCGGGCCGGCCGAGGTCCTCCAGGTAGGAGCCCTCGGTGCTGATGTCCTGGATCTGGAAGGCGTCCAGGACCAGGCCCTGACCGGAGAGGCTGGCCTCCGCCTCCTCGGCGACCTGTCCGGCGAAGGCGGCGCGGTCGCGGATGACGTCCTCGACCGACATCCGGCCGACGATCGCGCGCAGTGCGCCGGACAGCACCTCCTGGGTGAAGCCGACGATGCCGTCCTGCTGCATCAGGAAGCGCTGCGCGGCGGCGCGGATCGCGTCCTCGGTACCGCCGACCTTGACAATGGCGACGCCTTCGAGGTGGGCCTTGACGCCGCGCAGGGTCACCGCGCCGCGCACGGCGACGGGGATGTGCCGGGAGGACAGGTCCAGCGAGAACCGCTGCTGGACGAACGGCACGACGAAGACGCCGCCGCCGACCACGACCTTCTGGCCGCTGTTGTCGGTGAAGACGCGGCCGGTCTCGGGATCGGTGGCCTGCTTGCCGCGCCGGCCGGTGACGATGAACGCCTCACTCGGCCCGGCCACCTTGTAGCGGCTGATGACGACCAGTGCCAGCAGCACCACGAGTACGACGACTCCCAGCACCGCGATCAGAACAGGACTCATGGCTGTGCCCCCGTGTCGCAGAGAACGATAAAAAAGCGAAAAGGAAGGATGGGTTCAGGCGTCGGTCGGGCGCACGATCACCGAGGTGCTCGTCGGGACCGCCTCGACCCAGATCCGGGTGCCGCGCGGCACCGGTTCCGCGCTGCGCGCCGCGCGTTTGAGGGGCTGCCCACCGAGGTGGAGCAGCACCTCGCCGTACCCGTCGGCGGGGATGGCGGTGATCACCTTCCCCGAGGTGCCCAGCAGGTGGTCCACGGTCGGGGTGACGGCGGTCTGATCGCGCATCAGCGCCCGGCTGAAGCGGTACGTCGCCCAGCCCGCGCCCGCTCCGGCGACCACGCCGGCGGCCGAGGCGCCCGCGGCTCCGGCCACGCCGGTGCCGAGGACGATCGCGCCGGTGAACCCCGTCATCGCCACGAACCCGGCGATGACCGGCAGCGACAGCCAGCCGTCCAGTACGCCGTCGAGCGCTCCGTCGAGAACGCCTTCGAGCACTCCGTCGAAGACCAGCGACAGCGCGAGCAGCACGACCCCCGTGATGCCGAGGCCCAGAAACCAAGCCATGCGTGCCGTCCCCCTCCCGCGCCGTCGCCGACCTCCGGTGCCTGGGATTCTGGCATTCCGGGACAGGAAGCGTCATTGCCGGGTTCCGGCAATGTTCATGCGTCTTCGATGCCGCGTCTTAACGCCCTCTTAACGCCCTCTGGAACCACGCGTCGCGACGAGGCAGTCTTTCCCCTCGTGGCGATCACGACGAGCGTTCCGGGTCAGGGGCAAGGTCAGGGTCAGGGGCAAGGTCAGGGGCGGGGGCAGGGGCAGCAGGGCGCTGTGGCCGCGCCCATGGTGGTGTGCGGCGACGACGGACTCGCGCACCGGCTCGCCGCCGAACTGCGCGGTGTCTACCGCGAACAGGTCACCCTCGTCGTCCCGCCGTCCGGCCCGCGGGTGCGCCAGCCGGTCGTCGGGCGGGCCCGCGCCGCCTCCGCCGCGCTGCGGGACCTGGTGAGCGCGGCCGTCAACAGGACGGAACGGAGCGACCGGACGGGGACGGGGTCTGGAGCGGGGACGGGGACGGGATCGGGGACGGGTTCGGGGTGGCGGTCCGCGGCGGACACGGACACGGACCCCGGCACGGGCGGCTCGGGCGGCGGCGCGGGCGGTGGCGCTGCGGGCGGCGGGCCGGTGATCGAGGCCGGGGAGCCCACCGAGGAGGTCCTCGCCGAGGCCGGGGTGGGCCGGGCCGCCGCGCTCGCCCTCGTCTACGACGACGACGAGACCAACATCCGCGCCGCCCTCACCGCCCGCCGGCTCAACCCCCGGCTGCGGCTGGTCCTGCGGCTCTACAACCGACGGCTCGGCCAGCACATAGAGGAACTCCTCGACCAGGCCGCCGCGCTCGCGACGGGCGAGGCCCGCGCGCACGGGTACGACGCCTCCACCACCGTCCTCTCCGACGCCGACACGGCGGCGCCCGCGCTCGCCGCGACCGCGCTCATCGGCACCAGCAAGGTCGTCGAGACGGACGGGCTGATGCTGCGGGCGGTGGAACGGCAGCCGCCGCGTCCCGGCGAGGTCGCCGACCCCGGGCTGTGCACGCTGGCACTGCTGTCGGCGACGAGCAACGACCCGGCCGGGTCCGACGGTTCGGAGGAGAGCGGCGACCAGGGCCCGCAGCTGCTGCCCGACGCGGCGGCCGTGGCGCGGGCCACCGGACGGGGCACCGTCGCCCTGGAGCAGGTGTCGTACTCCGGTCCGCCGCTGCCCGTGCGGCGAGGGGTGGTGCCGCCGATCGCTTCGCTGTTCTCGCGCCGGCTCAGATGGTCGCTCGCGGGGGTGGCGGCGTGCGTGGTCGCGCTCGCCGTGTCGCTGAAGCTGGTCTCCGGCGAACACGCGCTGCACGCCACGTACGTCACCCTGCTCGATCTCTTCGCCATCAACGAACCCGCCCTTGACGGGTCGGTCGGCGAGCAGATCCTGCAACTCCTCACCGGGCTCATGGGCTTGCTGCTGCTTCCGGTGCTGCTGGCGGCGGTCCTGGAGACACTCGGCACGTTCCGCAGCGCGACGGCGCTGCGGAAGCCGCCGCGCGGGCTCAGCGGGCACGTCGTGCTGCTGGGCCTCGGCAAGGTCGGGACCCGGGTGCTGACCCGGCTGCGGGAACTGCACATCCCCGTGGTGTGCGTCGAGTCCGACCCCGAGGCGCGCGGCATGGCGACGGCCCGGCGGCTGCGGGTACCGGTGGTGCTCGGGGACGTCACGCAGGAGGGCGTACTGGAGTCGGCGAAGATCCATCGGGCGCATTCCCTTCTCGCGTTGACCAGTGTGGACACGACGAATCTGGAGGCCGTGCTGTACGCACGGTCGGTGCGGTCGAACCTGCGGGTCGTGCTGCGGCTCTACGACGACGACTTCGCCACCGCGGTGTACCGCACGCTGCGGGCGGCCCACCCCGGTGCCCTGACCCGGAGCCGGAGCGTGACGCACCTGGCCGCGCCCGCCTTCGCCGGGGCGATGATGGGGCGGCAGATCCTGGGCGCGATCCCGGTCGAACGGCGGGTGCTGCTGTTCGCGGCGGTACGGGTCGCGGGGCACGCCCAGTTGGAGGGGCGGACGGTCGGGGAGGCGTTCCGGGCGGGGGCGTGGCGGGTGCTGGCCCTCGACATGGAGGGCTCCGACGGCGCTGGCGGCGGCGGCGCGGGAAGCGGCGGGGCGGGAAGCGGCGGGGCGGGAGGCGGCGGTGACGCGGACGCCGGTCCGGAGGGCCGGGCGGTGCCCGGGGGCGGGCTGGTGTGGGATCTGCCGGACACGTACGTGCTGCGAGGGGTCGACCGGGTGGTGATCGCCGCCACGAGGCGCGGGCTGGCCGAGTTGCTGGGGCGGCGGGCCGGGCGGCGGGGTGATGTCTGAGGCCGGCGCCTCCTCACTCGCCGTGCCGTACCAGGGGCTCCGCCCCCGACCTCGCCGCCCGGGGAACCCGCCTACTCGCCCGGCAGGTGCTTCTCCGCGAACGCCAGTTCCAGCCTCAGTTGCTTGATGCGCTCGTCCACGACCAGGGAGCCGTGGCCCGCGTCGTAGCGGTAGACCTCGTGGACCGCTCCCCTCGCCTCCAGGCGCTTGACGTAGTTCTCGATCTGGCGGATCGGGCAGCGGGGGTCGTTGACGCCGGCCGAGATGTAGACCGGGGCCTCGACGTCGTCGACGTAGGTCAGCGGGGAGGACGCCTCGAAGCGGTCGGGGACCTCCTCGGGGGTGCCGCCGAGCAGCGTGCGGTCCAGGGCCTTCAGTGCCTCCATCTCGTCGTGGTACGCCGTGACGTAGTCCGCCACCGGCACCGCCGCGATGCCCACCGTCCACGCCCCGGGCTGGACGCCGATGCCGAGCAGCGTGAGGTAGCCGCCCCAGGAGCCGCCGGTGAGGACCAGGCGGTCGGGGTCGGCGAGACCCGAGGTGATCGCCCACTCGCGGACCGCCGCGATGTCCTCCAGCTCGATCAGCCCGACCCGGTGCTTCAGGGCGTCGGTCCACTCCCGGCCGTACCCGGTGGAGCCCCGGTAGTTCACCCGGACCACCGCGTAGCCGTGGTCGACCCAGGCCGCCGGGCCCGCGGCGAAGGAGTCGCTGTCGTGGTACGTCGGGCCGCCGTGGATGTCGAAGACCGTCGGCAGCGGACCCGTCGCCCCCGCCGGCTTCTGCACCAGGGCGTGGATACGGCCGCCGGGGCCCTCCACCCACACGTCCTCCACCGGCACCGAGCCGGGCGACCTCATGCCCGGGGGGTCCAGGACGACACGGCCGGTCGTGGAGCGCACCGCCGGCGGCTCGGCGGCCGAGGACCACAGGAACTCGACGCTGCCGTCCGGACGGGCCGTCGCCCCCGAAACCGTACCGGCGGGGGTGTCGATCTCCACCAGCTCGCGCACGGTGAGGTCGTAGCGGAACAGCTCGCTGCGCGCCTCGAAGCTGTGCACGATCAGCAGTCCGGTGCCGTCGGGGAACCACTCGGCGCTGACGTCGCCCGGCAGCTCCAGCGCCAGGTCGGTCTCCGTGCCCGTCGCCACGTCCCACACCAGGGGCTCCCAGCGGCCGCGCCGCTGGTGGCCGATGAGCAGACGCGTGTCACCGTCGACGGGAGCGAAGCCCAGTACCTCAAGGCCCAGCTCCTCGGTGCCGCCCCGCGTGTCGTCCAGCTCGGCGACCGCCGTGCCGTCCGGGCGCAGGACGCGCAGCGCCGAGTGCATCGCGTCCCCGTGCTCGGTGTGCTCCACGGCGATCAGCGAACCGTCGTGGGACAGGTCGCCGACGCCCGCCGACTCGCGGTGGCGGTAGATCTCCACCGGCGCGTCCTCCCCGCGCGCGAGGTGGATCGTCGTACCGTCCTCGTCCGTGGAGCGGCCGATCACCGCGGTCCGTCCGTCCCGGCCGAGGGCGAGGCCCGCCGGGTAGGACGGGTCGAGGCCGGGCACCGCCAGCTCGTCCGGACCGCCGGCGAAGGGCTGGCGGCGCCAGACGCCGAACTCGTCGCCGTCCTTGTCGTCGAACCACCAGATCCACGCGCCGTCCGGGGAGAGCACGCCGTCCGTCGTGCCGTTGGGACGGTCGGTGGCCTGGCGCTGCTCCCCGGTCGACCGGTCCCAGGCGTACAGCTCGTAGGTGCCCGTCACGTTGGACACGAACAGGGAGCGGTCCGGCGCGTCCTCCGCCCAGTCCGGCAGGGACACCCGGGGGGCCCTGAACCGCTTCTCCCAGTCGGGCATGGCGCCGCCCGACCCCGACCCCTGCTGCCGGTCCTGCCGGTCCTGCTGATCCTGCTGCTCTCGCTGCTCCTGCGGAACGGGCCCGTTGCTCTCAGTCATGGCCCCATACTGCCCCGCCTCGGACCTCCCGCGCAGAAATCGCCCCCAGCCTGTGGATAACCTCCCCCTCCCCGGACTCGTACACGCTGTGAAGAGGGACTCCTGACCGGACTCCTGACCGGACTCCTAACAGGCCCCCGCGCCCCGGCCCCGGGGCCGAAGCCGTACGGTTGAGGGCGTGTACCGGATTCTGCTGACGCCCCGCTGGTGGGGGATCAACGTCTTCGTCGTGCTCGCGATCCCCTTCTGCGTCTTCATGGGCTCCTGGCAGCTGGGCCGGTTCGAGGACCGGGTCGACGACCACCACGCCGCGGACGAGCAGGCCGCCTCGGCCCGCAAGCAGGCCACGCGGCCGCTGGACGAGCTGCTGCCCGTGGACAAGTCCACCGTCAACCGGCGCACGACCGCCACCGGAACGTACGACGAGCAACTCCTCGTCCCCGACCGCACGGTGGACGACCGCACCGGCTACTACGTCCTGACCATGCTGCGCACCGACTCCGGCGAGGCGCTCCCCGTGGTCCGGGGCTGGCTGCCGGGCGAGGCGGACCCCGCGAAGGCCCCGGCCCCGCCGACCGGCGAGGTCACCGTCACCGGCACGCTCCAGGCGTCCGAGACGCCGGGCGACAACGGCGTGAGCGCGCGCGGCGGGCTCCCCACCGGGCAGACCGCCGCGATCAGCGCGGCGTCGCTGGTCAACCTCGTGCCGTACGACGTGTACGACGCGTACGTCACGCTCGACAAGGGCGACTCGGGGATGACCGCCGCGCCGCTGAGCCGGACCCAGGACTCCGGGCTGGACCTGAAGGCGTTCCAGAACCTCGGCTACACCGCCGAGTGGTTCGCGTTCGTCGGCTTCGTCGTCTTCATGTGGTTCCGGCTGCTGCGCCGCGAGGTGGAGCTGGCGCGCGACGCGGAGCTGGGGATCGTCCAGGCGGACGACGAACAGGACACCGCGCAGGACGACACCGAGGGGCCCGAGAGCCCCAGGGAGCCCGCGCACTCCGGCGTGTAGCGGCCCGCGGGCCGACAGGCCCCGGGACGGACCTACCCCGCCATCACGCCCGTCCAGTACACGGTCCCCGCGCACGCGTTGGGCACCACGGCCGTCGCCGCGCCCGAACCCGTGTCCGCGGTGTACGTCACCGCCACGCTGCCGTCCGCCGGGACGTCCGAGACCAGCTGGGTCCCGAGCTGGGTCGTGGCGCCGGCGGAGGTCGCCGTGTCGGTCGAGCCGGTGGACGTCTCGGTGGGCGTCGGGTCCGGTGAGGGATCGCCGGTGCCGCCCGTGGAGCCGCCCGTGGTCGGACAGGTGTCCGACGGCACCCAGGCGAACCGCACCTCGTACGACGCGCCCGGCTTCAACAGCACCTGGCCCGCCTCCAGGGAGGGGTCGGGCAGTCCGCTCGCCGGGTCACCGGCGACGTGCCGCGCGGTACCGATCCGGGCCGGGTCCGCCGCGCCCTGCGCGGTCACGGTCACCGAGCCCGGACCGCCGACGGTGCAGCCGGCGGAGGAGACGTTGCTGACGCGGAAGGAGCCGTAGACCACGCCGGTGGAGTCGGGGGCGGCGCTGGAGCCGACGGCGCCGCCGAGCTGGGCCGCCGTGCACTCGGCCGTGCCGGTGCCGCTGGGCGTCGTCGGGTCGGCGCCGGTGGCCGAGCCGCCGCTGCCGGTGGCGGCCTCCTTCTCCTCGTCCTTCTCCTCGCGGCCGGGCTCGTCCTTGTCCTCGCCCTTGTCCGAGGAGCCGACGGTGGCGCTCTGGCCGCCGGCCGGGTCCTTGCCCTGACCGGCTCCGCCCTGCGCCTGGGAGGCGTTGCCGGCGACGGACGGATTGGCGCCCGGACCGGTGGAGTTGGAGACGTGGACGAGCGCGGGAACGGCGGTCCCGACGAACAGGGCGGCGGCCGCCATGCCGACGGCGGCCTGGCGCTTGCGGGCCCGGCGGGCGGGGACCGCGCGGCGCAGGTGGTCCAGGGCGCCGTCGCGCGGCTCGACCTCCCGGACCGCCTGCTGCAGCAGGTCGCGCAGGGCCAGTTCGTCGGGGGCGAGCCCGCTGTCGGCCGCGCCGCCCGCCTCACTGCCGGAGTCGGCACCGGAGCCGGCACCGGCTTCGGTGGTGCGGGACTCGGCGCCGGCGTCGGTCTCGGGTCCGTCCGGCCCCTGGACGTCGGGGCCCTGCTCGTCGGGGCCGTGGTTCACAGTTCCGTTCCCAGCGTGCGATTGCTTCGGCTCTTGTCCGTCCAGTCCGCCGCGCCCCGCGGCGGTGCCGTCACTCATGCCGGCGCCCCCATGGCCAGCCTCAGTGCGGCGATACCCCGTGAACCATAGGCCTTGACCGACCCGAGGGATATCCCGAGCACCGCGGCGACCTGCGCCTCGGTCATGTCCGCGAAGTACCTGAGGACCAGGACCTCGCGCTGGCGGCGCTGCAGTCCCTTCATGGCCTTGATCAGGGAGTCGCGCTCCAACTGGTCGTAGGCGCCCTCTTCCGCGCTCGCCATGTCGGGCATCGGCTTCGAGAGCAGCTTCAGGCCGATGATCCGGCGGCGCAGTGCCGACCGCGACAGGTTGACGACCGTCTGCCGCAGGTAGGCCAGGGTTTTCTCCGGGTCGCGGACCCGTTTGCGCGCGGAGTGGACGCGGATGAACGCCTCCTGGACGACGTCCTCGCAGGAGGCGGTGTCGTCGAGCAGGAGGGCCGCGAGACCGAGCAGCGACCGGTAGTGGGCGCGGTAGGTCTCGGTGAGGTGGTCGACGGTGGTGCCCGCCGCCACGACGTCCTCGGCACCGTCACGCTGCGTCGGTATGGGCGCGGGCTGCGCTGCGGGCATGGGCGCGATCACCGGCATGCCACCGGCCGCGCGGACACGCGCGGGCCGACGGGGCGGCCGCAGGGCCGTTCCGCGTGCCGTCGCCGTAGGGGGTACCCCCTGCTCGAAGAGCTTGGGGGACAAGTCGAGTACCTCTGCCACGCCTGTTGGACACGTCCACCCCCGTAAGGGTTGTACGTCCCGAGGCTGGTCTTCGCTCTCGCGTCTGACTGAGCCCCCGTTGGTGCCTCGTTCGACGTCATGCGCCCGCTCTTCCCCTATGTCCCCTACGGCATGGACGTCCCCACGTCCACACCCGGCGTCCCCGCGCGCCCCGGATGGGGTGACGGCAAAGACGCTCCCCGCCGTCCGCACGGTTGCGGAGGGCGGGGAGCAAATCCTCTGACGGCACCCGGTCTGCGATCAATAGATCGATCTGATCCGGACAGTGTCGTCCGGATCACATCGCTCACACAGATCCTACAAATGTTTCACGTGCAACCAACCGGTAATTTCACCGGAGCACATCGGGACGCCCCGCACCCGGGGACGGTGCGCCCCGCATCTCCGGGGCCGGGTGCCTCACGCGAACTCGGCCGCGACCAACTCGGCGATCTGCACGGTGTTGAGGGCGGCGCCCTTGCGCAGGTTGTCCCCGCACACGAAGAGTTCGAGCGCCGTGGGGTCGTCCAGCGCCCGCCGCACCCGGCCGACCCACGTCGGATCGGTGCCGACCGCGTCGGCGGGGGTGGGGAACTCGCCGGCGGCGGGGTCGTCGAAGAGCACGACGCCCGGCGCGGTGGCCAGGATCTCGCGGGCCCGCCCGACGGTGACCTCGTCCTCGAAGCGGGCGTGCACGGTCAGGGAGTGGGTGGTCACCACGGGGACCCGTACGCACGTCACCGCGACGGGGAGCCGCGGCAGTCCGAGGATCTTGCGGGACTCGTCGCGCACGGTCATCTCCTCCGACGACCAGCCGTCCTCGCGCACCGAACCGGCCCACGGTACGACGTTCAGCGCGACCGGCTCCGGGAACGGGCCGGTCCCGTCACCGACGGCCCGCCGCAGGTCACCGGGGTTGGTGCCCAGCTCGGTACCGGCCACGAGGGACGTCTGCCGGCGCAGGGTGTCCACGCCGTCCCGGCCGGCCCCGCTGACCGCCTGGTACGTGGAGACCACCAGCTCGCACAGGCCGAACTCGGCGTGCAGCGCGCCCAGGGCGACGATCATCGACAGCGTCGCGCAGTGCGGGTTGGCGACGATCCCGCGCGGGCGGTTCCGTACGGTGTGCGGGTTGACCTCGGGAACGACGAGCGGCACCTCCGGGTCGAGCCGGAACGTGCCCGAGTTGTCGACCACGACCGCGCCCTTGGCCGCGGCGACCGGCACCCACTCCCCGGCGACCTCGTCGGGTACGTCGAACACGGCGACGTCGACCCCGTCGAAGGCGTCCTCGGTGAGCGCGACGACCTCGCACTCCTCGCCGCGGACGGCCAGCTTGCGACCGGCCGAGCGCGCCGAGGCGATCAGACGGATCTCGCCCCAGATGTCCGCGTGCTGGGACAGGATCCGGAGCATGACGGACCCCACGGTCCCGGTCGCGCCGACGACGGCGAGCGTCGGCCGCCCGGCCCGTGGGGACCGATCGGTTTCGGCCATTTCGGCCATCAGCGGCCGGTGCCCCCGTAGACCACGGCCTCGTCGCTCTCGGAGTCCAGGCCGAAGGCGGTGTGCACGGCGCGGACGGCCTCGTTGACGTCGTCCTTGCGGGTCACGACCGAGATGCGGATCTCGGAGGTCGAGATCAGCTCGATGTTCACGCCGGCGTCGGAGAGCGCCTTGAAGAAGTCGGCGGTGACGCCCGGATTGGTCTTCATCCCGGCGCCGACCAGGGCGATCTTGCCGATCTGGTCGTCGTAGCGCAGGGAGTCGAAGCCGATGCCGGAGCGGTTCTTCTCCAGGGCGTCGATGGCCTTGCGGCCCTCGCTCTTGGGCAGGGTGAAGGAGATGTCCGTCAGCCCCGTGGAGGCGGCGGACACGTTCTGCACGATCATGTCGATGTTGATCTCGGCGTCCGCGATCGTGCGGAAGATCGTGGCCGCCTCGCCCGGCTTGTCCGGCACGCCGACGACCGTGATCTTGGCCTCGGAGGTGTCGTGCGCGACACCGGAGATGATGGCCTGCTCCACCTGCTTTTCCCCTTGCTGCTGTGTCATGTCGGCGCGCGGTTCGTTACTGACCCACGTGCCCTGGAGGCCACTGAAACTCGACCGGACATGGATCGGGATGTCGTACCGGCGCGCGTACTCGACGCACCGGTGGAGCAGCACCTTCGAGCCGTTCGCGGCCAGTTCCAGCATGTCCTCGAAGGAGATCCAGTCGATCTTCTTCGCCTTCTTCACCACGCGCGGGTCGGCGGTGAAGACGCCGTCGACGTCGGTGTAAATCTCACAGACGTCCGCGTCGAGCGCGGCGGCGAGGGCGACGGCCGTGGTGTCGGAACCGCCCCGCCCCAGCGTGGTGATGTCCTTGCTGTCCTGGCTGACACCCTGGAAACCGGCCACGATGGCGATGTTGCCCTCGTCCACCGAGGTGCGGATGCGGCCCGGCGTCACGTCGATGATCCGGGCTTTGTTGTGGACCGAGTCGGTGATGACACCTGCCTGGCTGCCGGTGAACGACTGGGCCTCGTGCCCCAGGTTCTTGATCGCCATGGCCAGCAGGGCCATGGAGATCCGCTCTCCGGCGGTCAGCAGCATGTCGAGCTCGCGCCCGGCAGGGATCGGGGAAACCTGCTCGGCGAGATCGATCAGCTCGTCCGTCGTGTCGCCCATCGCGGAAACGACGGCAACCACCTGGTTGCCGTTCTTCTTCGCTTCCACGATCCGCTTGGCGACGCGCTTGATGCCCTCGGCATCGGCTACGGAGGAGCCTCCGTACTTCTGCACGACAAGGCCCACGTGCGCTCCTCGCTCAATCCGTCTCTATCCGCACGTACGTGTATGTACTGCGGTCGGCTCAGTCTAACGAGCGTCCGGATCTCGCCCCCGCGATATCGCATGGTGAGACTTCCGGCCGCCCGTCCAGGCGGGCTCATTCCCATCCGGGGACGAGTCACTCGGGAAAGTGCGGTGAGTCACACGTTCACAAACGGGGTTTGAGGGCGCGCTGGGATGATCGTCCGATGGATGACATAGCGCTGGCCGGGATCGTGCTGCTCGGGGCTTCCGTGCAGTGGCTCACCGGAATGGGGTTCGCTCTCGTCACCGTGCCCGCACTGGTGTTGCTGCTCGGACCGGCCGAGGGGGTCGTGCTCGCCAACTGCGCGTCCGGGGTCATCTGCCTGATCGGACTGGCCGAGGGGTGGCGGCGGGTGCGGGTGGGGGCGATGGTGCCGCTGTGCGTCGCGGCGGTGTGCACCGTACCGGTGGGCGCGTGGCTGACCCGGCGGCTGGCCGAGCCCACGCTGCTGACGGTGATGGGGGCGCTGGTGACGGTCGCCGTGGCGCTGGTGATGGGCGGGGCGCGGGTGGCTGCCCTGCGCGGCACCCGGGGCGCGGTCGTGGCGGGCGCGGTGGGCGGCGTCATGAACTCCGCCGCCGGGGTCGGCGGGCCGCCGGTCTCCCTCTACGCGGTCAACGCCGGCTGGAGCGTGGCCGAGTTCGTGCCGAACGCCCTCTTCTACGGCGTCGTCGTCAACGTCTTCTCCGTCGCCGCGGGCGGCCTGCCCTCGCTCGGCGGCGCCCGGTGGGTCTGGGTCGCGCTGGCCCTCGGCGCGGGCATGCTGGTCGGCCGGGCGCTCGCCGGGCGGCTGTCGGAGCGGCGGGCGCGGGGGCTGATGCTCGGGCTGGCGCTGGTGGGCGGGGTGACGACGCTGGTGAAGGGGGTAGCGGGGCTGTAGCCGTCGGGCCGCCTCACTTCACCGGGCGCAGGCCCAGTGGACCGGCGATCTCCTCCACCATCACGCGGCCCGCCTCCGCCTCCAGCGCCTCGTCGCCGAGGTCCTGGTCGGTGTCCAGGCCGTCGAGGGCGGCCAGGGGCTGGTTCAGGCGGACGTGGGCGACGACCGACTGGAGGGCGCGCAGGGTCGCCGACGCCGTGGAGCCCCAGTTGGAGAAGTAGGAGAACTGCCACCACCACAGGGCCTCCGTGGTGCGGCCGGCCCGGTAGTGGACCATGCCGTGGCGGAGGTCGGTGATGACGTCGGTCAGGTCGTCGGAGACGCGGGCCGGGACGGGGGCCTTGCGGGGCTCGTACGGGTCGAAGACCTCGGAGTAGACGTCGATGGGCTCCAGCAGGCGGGCGAGGTTCTCGCGGAGTTCGTCCACGTCTTGCTCCGGGCCCGGATCGGGCTCGTAGCGCTCGTCGGGGACGATGTCCTCGTGCGCGCCGAGGCGGCCGCCGGCCAGCAGCAGCTGGGAGACCTCCAGGAGGAGGAAGGGCACGGCGGAGGCCGGCTCGTCGCCCTTCGCGACCTCCGTGACGGCCACCAGGAAACTCTCGACCTGGTCGGCGATCTGGACCGCGAAGTCGTCCGGGTTCTGGTTCGTCGCGTGCAGCGTGGCGTCAGACATCTAGGAGTCGTCTCCCCTCGAAGGCGCGGCCGAGGGTCACCTCGTCCGCGTATTCCAGGTCGCCGCCCACCGGGAGGCCGCTGGCCAGGCGGGTGACCTTGAGGCCCATGGGCTTGATCATGCGGGCGAGGTACGTCGCCGTGGCCTCGCCTTCCAGATTCGGGTCCGTGGCCAGGATCAGCTCCGTGACCGCGCCGTCGGCCAGGCGGGCGAGCAGCTCGCGGATGCGCAGGTCGTCGGGGCCGACGCCGTCGATGGGGCTGATCGCGCCACCGAGCACGTGGTACCGGCCGCGGAACTCACGCGTGCGCTCGATGGCGACGACGTCCTTCGGCTCCTCCACCACGCAGATGACCGCCGGGTCGCGGCGCTTGTCGCGGCAGATGCCGCACTGCTCCTCCTGCGCGACGTTCCCGCAGGTCGCGCAGAAGCGGACCTTCGCCTTGACCTCCGTCAGGGCGTGCGCGAGACGCCGTACGTCGGTCGGTTCCGCCTGGAGGATGTGGAAGGCGATCCGCTGCGCGCTCTTGGGACCGACGCCGGGCAGCCGCCCCAGTTCGTCGATGAGGTCCTGGACCACGCCTTCGTACAACGGACTGCCGTCCTTCCTGGGGTTCTGGCACTACGTACGGTAGAGGGCCGCGGGCTGTCTTCGAAAGGTCGGAAAGGTCAGATCAGAAGGGCAGACCGGGGATACCGCTGCCGCCGCCGAGACCCTGGGCCAGCGGGCCGAGCTTCTGCTGCTGGAGTGTCTGGGCGTTCTCGTTGGCCGCCTGCACGGCCGCGACGATCAGATCGGCGAGGGTCTCGGTGTCCTCCGGGTCCACCGCCTTGGGGTCGATCACCAGGCCGCGCAGTTCGCCCGAGCCCGTGACGGTCGCCTTGACCAGGCCGCCGCCCGCCTGCCCGTCGACCTCGGTCCGCGCCAGTTCCTCCTGGGCGTTCGCCAGGTCCTGCTGCATCTTCTGGGCCTGCTGGAGCAGCTGCTGCATGTTGGGCTGGCCACCACCGGGGATCACGATCAGCTCCTGTCGTCGCTGCGGGTTCGTCACTGATTTGTGCGTTCAGCACGAGCCTACGTGGTCCGGGCGGCCCTCGCTCCAGCACTCTTTCGGGTGAGGTGGGGTGACCTCCGTACCTGATCGGTGGCCTCTTCCGGGCGGAAAAGGGGTGCTACCGGGGGGTTCGTGCCGTGTCGAGGGGTAGGAAGGGGTCCGGCGAACGGTCAGTGACGATCACCGGTGGTGATCCGTCCCGTGGTGATCAGTGGGGAGTGCCGGGTGGGTCAGCCGGAGATGCAGCCCGAGAAACCGCTTCAACGGCAGGTGCGGGGTGAACCGGGCCCGGGTGACCTCATGGGACGGCCCTTCCCGGTCGGCGACTGGGGGCTGCCGGCCGAGCGTCTGGACGAGCTGTACCGGTGGGTGGAGCGGGGTGCGCTCGACACGGCGGCGTGGTACCTCGCGGACCGTACGGGGAAGCGGCGGATCTCCCGGGCGCTGCGCGGCGGGGCGGCGGCGGGCGCGGCCGTGGGGTGCGCGCTGCCGTTGCTGGAGCTGGCGGGGGTGGTGCGCGGGGCCGCCGCCTGGGGTTACGTGGCGCTCCTGGTCGCGGTGGTGTGCGTGGCCGCGGACCGGTGGTTCGGGGTGAGTGCCGGGTGGATGCGGGACGTGGCGACGGCGCAGGCGGTGCAGCGGCGGCTGCTGGCGTTGCAGTTCGACTGGGCGTCGGAGAGCGTGCGGGAGGTGCTGGGCCCGGCGGAGGGGACGGCCGGCGAGGCGGCCGAGCGGTGCCTGGGGGTGCTGCGGCGGTTCTCCGAGGACGTGGCGGAGTTGGTGCGGGGGGAGACGGCGGAGTGGATGGGGGGTTCCGGGCCTGTGGCCCATCGTGGGGGATGTGGGGGATGTGGGGATGTGGGGAGTGGTGGGGGGCGGGGGGTTTCTGAGGCCGCGGTGGTGCAGGGGCGGTTCGGGGGGGCGGTGGTCCGGCCGAACATGCCTCGGCAGCGGCCGCCGGAGGCGCGGTGAGCTTCCCTTACGGGGGTGGGGTGGGGTGGGGTGGGGCGGGCGGGTTGTTGCGGGGCGGGATGTTGCGGGGGCGGGATGTTGCGGGGGGGGGGGGATGTTGCGGGGGGGGGATGTTGCGGGGGGGGGATGCGGTGGGGCGGGGTGTTGTGGTGGGGCGGGGGGGTGCTGGGCCGGGGGGTGTTGCGCCGCTCGGCGTTTGCGAGGTGCCGCCGCGCCCACCCGTGCCGCCCCTGGCGGCACGATTGCCCGCTTGATGCGTCGTCGCGACGGCCGCCGTGTTCTCCGCGCTGAGCCACTGCACCCCGGTCCCCCGCTCCCGCGGGCTCCCGAGCACGATCACGCTTTCGATCACTCGCGGGTGTACGTGAGTTTCTTGCCGTCGCTGTCCAGGACCCGTTCCAGGGTTCCGTCCGGCTGGAGGGTCACGTCGGACGACGAGCCCGGGGCGCAGCCCTCCGACGCCTCGCCGACCGTCACGTCGGAGGGGCCGATGCGCAGGGGGCCGTCGCCGTCGGGGGCCTCGTCGAGGGCAGCCTCGAACACGCAGTGGTAGGCGTCGCCGTCGGCGACGAGGGAGAGGACGGTGTCGCCGACCTCTCCCTGCCGGAGGGTGAGGCGGCGGTCGTGGGTGCCGGTGGCGTTGGAGAAGGTGACGGTCCAGGTGCCGAGGTACTCCGCCGGGATCGGGCCGTCGCCGGCCGCCGGAGTGGTCGGGCGGTCGTCCGGTTCGGTGGCCGGGCCGGTGGTGTCGGGGGTGTCGGGGGTGTCGGGGGCGGCCGAGGAGGACACGGCCACGGTCGGCGCCGGGCTCGCGCCGCCGTCCGCGTCCGTACCGCCGTCGCCGCTCATCAGCGCGTAGACCGAGCCGCCGGCGGCGAGCGCGACGACCAGGGCGACGACCACGAGCAGGACGGTGGAGCGGTTCCCGTGGGGCGGCGGCTGGTGCGGGGCGGCGTAGGGGCCGGGCTGGGCCTGGTAGTAGGGCGGCGGGACCGGGCCGTAGGGAGGGGTGGGGCCCAAGGGGCCGTAGGGGTGGTGCGGTCGGCCGCCGTCGGCGGCGGCGGCGGCCGGGGACGTCGGGGGCGTCGGGGGGTACGGCTGCGGCTGCGGCTGCGGCTGCGGCTGCGGCTGCGGGTAGCCGTATCCGGCGGGGGCGGG
>NZ_JAVRHI010000522.1:0-3582 GCF_034105845.1 Streptomyces sp. CRN 30
GGCGCCCTCGGCCGCGGCGGCGCGGGCCGTGGCCCGCTCGCCGTCGGGGTGCAGCAGCCGGTGGAACGCGGTCGGCGCCACGAACACCGGCGCCGTCCGCCGCGCCCCCGGCAGATCCACCGAGGTGTCCCGCCGCTCACCGCCCGTCAGAACCCTGGGCAGCAGCCGGTACCGGTCGAAGGCCCGCTCGTTGCCGACGGCCACGCGTTCCTCGCCGGCCCCGCCCGCCACGTAGTCGTAGTGGGCGGGGTCCAGCGTCTGCCGTGCCTTGTCGTGCAGCGTGCGCAGGGTCACGGTGACACCGGGGCGACCGGGGCACGACGCTCGTCCAGGAACGCGCGGAGCGGGGCGCGGTGGTGCTTCTCGCTGTCCCACTCGTTCTCCAGATTCTCCGCGAGGTGGTACTCGGCGGCGAACTCCCCGTCCCGGTACCAGCGGACCACCGGATGCAGATAGCGGCCGTCCAGACCCGCCACGTCCTGCTGGGACTTGCGGCCCGCGGTGACGTCGAACGGGTCGACCCGGTCGTGGTCCTCCCCGTACTCCAGGGTGATCACCGCGTGGGCCGCCACCGCCCCGAACTCCCCGTCGCGCACGGCGTCCGGCACATGGGCGACGGGAACCTCCTCGGCGTAGCGGAACGTGCCGTCCGGGCCGAGGAGCAGCAGGTCGCCGAGGACGCCGAACTGCTGCCACAGGGCGGAGGAGCGGTTGACCCGGGTGACGACCGCGTCGACGGCCGCCTCCGTCGTGCTCCCCAGCTCCGTCGTCGGCCAGGGCTCGCCGTGGTGGCGCCTGCGCAGGGTGCGGTGCAGGGCGCGCACCGTGTAGCGGAAGCCGTGGATGAAGCCGGTCGTCGCCTTCTTGAAGTCCCGGCCCTGCATCAGCGTCCCCGCGAACCACAGGCCGGGCACGTTGACCGACTCGCCGACGGGGGTGAGCGCCGGGAAGCGGCCGTTGACCGTCAGTTCGGGCGTGCAGGTGTCGTCGAAGACCGAGGTGTCGACCCGGAACCCGGTCGCGACGATCACCCGGTCGTAGCGGATCTCCTTGACGACGTCGTCGGCCCGCTCGAAGGAGACCGGCACGTGGAAGCCGTCCGCGGCCCGGCGGATCGACAGCACCCGGCCGTCGAGCAGCGCGTTCTGCGACTTGAGCTGGTAGCTGTCGAGGAAGTTGTTGTTCACCGCCCGCAGATGGCCGACGTAGTGCGTCCGCCACGCCATCGGCAGCGAACCGGAGCCGGTGACGTGGATGACCGCGGCGTGCTCCATCAGGCTGTCGGCGGTCTCGAAGGCGGAGTTGCCCCGCCCGATGATCAGCACCCGCTGGTCGGTGAAGGACTCGGGGTCGGTCTCGAAGGTGGCGTACACCTCCGCCAGTTCGATGCCGGGGATGTCCGGCAGGTTCGGCAGGAAGAGCCCGGTGGCGGCCACCACGTTCCGGGCCCGCCAGGTGCCCCCGGCGCCGTCGGTGACGGTGAAGCCGTCGGCGTCGCGGGTGACCCGCTCCACCGCGGTGCCGTACCGCGCCCGTACCCCGGTCCGGTCGGCGAAGTCCCGCAGATAGCGGACCATGTCGTCGGCCGGCGGGAAGTACCGCGGGCTGTACCGGGTGAACAGCAGCTCCGGATCGTCGCTCAGCAGCGAGTTCCAGTCCATCCGCAGCCGCAGCTCCGGATCGTCGTAGCCGGTGTGCACCTTGTTGGTCGAGATGAGCTGCCGGTGCCGCGGGAACCGCTCGAAGAACGCGCCCGGACCGCTGCCGCGTTCCAGGACGACGTAGTCCGCACCGTCACGCTCCAGGGAGGCGGCGAGTTGCAGTCCCGCGGGCCCCGCTCCGATGATCAGGTAGTCGTGCGCCATGGCCCGGAAGCTATCCACCCGATTTCAGAGCGCTCTGAGATTCCCCGCCTACGTTTCCAGCCGTGCCCACCACCACCGACAGCCTTCCGCTCACCGGCCCCCTGGACTCCGCCGCCCTGCGCCGCGCCGCGCGGCCGCTCACCGTCACGGTCGACGAGGAGACCCGCGCCCGTCTCGACCGCGGGCGGCACCTCTTCCACGCCCTCAGGCACGGCGAGGGCGGCCCGGACCGCGCGATCTACGGCGCCACCACCGGCTTCGGCGCCCTGGTCGGCTACGCGGGCCGCGCCGACGCCGCCGACCAGTGCGACAACACCCTCGCCCACCTCGGCGCCGGCCAGGGACCCGACCTGCCGGGGGACGTCGTCCGGGCCGCGCTGCTGCTGCGCACCCGGTCCCTCGCCCAGGGGCTCTCCGGCGTCTCCGCCGAGGTCGTCGACCGGCTCGCCGCGATGTTCGCCACCACCTTCACCCCCGCCGTCCCCCGGTACGGCTCCGTCGGCGCCAGCGGCGACCTGATCCCGCTCGCCTACGCCACCCAGGCCCTGCGCGGCCGGGGCCACGCCCACCTGGACGGCCGCCGGATGCCGGCCGGCGAGGCGCTGACCGCCGCCGGACTGACCCCGCTCGCCCTCGACGGCCGGGACGCCCTCGCCCTCGTCAACGGCACCTCCGTCACCACCGCCGCCCTCGCCCTCGCCCGCGACACCGTCCGCGCCGCGCACCGCGCCCTCACCGACCTCGGCTGCCTGCTCGCCGACCTCCTCGGCTGCGACCCCGGCTTCCTCGACGAGGACCTGCTGCGCGCCTACGGCCACCCGGGCGCCGTCGACACCGGCGCCCGCATGCGCCGCACCCTGAGCGGCGTCGTCCCGTCCGGCGACCGGCCGCTCCAGGAGCCGTACAGCATCCGCTGCGCCCCGCAGCTGCTCGGCGCGGCGGAGGACGCCCTGCGGTACGTCGACGCCGTGGTCGCCGCCGACCTGAACGGCGTCAGCGACAACCCGCTGTTCTTCCCCGACGGCGGCGAGGACGCCGGGAAGGTCGTGCACGGCGGGAACTTCTTCGGCCAGCCCGCCGCGTTCGCCGCCGACCTGCTCGCCTCCGTCACCGCCCAGCTCGGCAACCTCGCCGAACGGCAGCTGGACCTGCTGGTGGACCCCGCCCGCAACGGCGGTCTGCCGCCCATGCTCGCCACCGTGCCCGGCGCGCAGCACGGCCTCCAGGGCGTCCAGCTGGCCACCACCGCGTTCGTCGCCGAGATCCGGCGCACCGCCACGCCCGCCGCGATGCAGAGCCTGCCGACCAACCTCCACAACCAGGACGTCGTCCCGTTCGGCACCCAGGCGGCGCTGCGCTCCTACGACCAGGCGGAGCTGCTGGGACTGCTGTGCGGCTCGCTCGCGCTCGGCCTGCGCCAGGCCGTCCACGTCGGCGCCCGCCGGCCGACCGCACCCCGGTGCGCGGAGCTGCTCGCCGCCCTGACGGAAGCCGTCGCACCGGTCGACCCGGACCGCCCCCTCGACACGGACGTACGCACCGCCACCGCCCTGCTCCTGAGCCGTGGTCCACGCTGACGGGCCACGGTCGCGGGTTCGGGTCCCGGGCGGTGACCGTGCCCGGACGGGCCGCCGACGGCCTTCCGCGACACGGCGCGCCCGACGGCCGCCGGGGCGACGGCCCGTTCCCCGGACGTGCCGTGCCCGCCGGGCAGCCG
>NZ_JAVRHI010000523.1:0-39516 GCF_034105845.1 Streptomyces sp. CRN 30
GGGGCGCCGGCGCCCCGCCGCCGCCCGGGTCCCGCACGGCGGACCACCGGCCGCCCCGCACCTCACCGTCCCGGCCTCCACCTCGGCTTCGTCCCCGTCCTCGGCCACGACGGCGACGGTGACGGCGACAGCGACCACGACGGCGACAGCGACCGTGACCGCGGTCACCGGCACCACCGTCTCCAGCAGCACGACAGGAGGCAACTAGCCCATGGCCTACCAGCCCTCGCAGAAGACCAAGCGGACCGTGCTGGGCGTCGGCGGTGTCGCCCTGCTCGCCGGCCTCAACGCCCCGGCCGCCCTCGGCTTCGCGCAGCAGAGGTACCACGAGTGGAAGATCGCGCAGCCCGCCTACCAGGCGAAGTACGGCTCCTGGTCGCGGGTCGACATCCCCGCGGAGTACCGCACCAACGCCATCCACGCCGCCCTGCTGCACACCGGCAAGGTGCTCGTCATCGCGGGCTCGGGCAACGAGAAGAAGAAGTTCGACGAGGGGTCCTTCGACACCGTCCTGTGGGACCCGCGGGACAACTCCTTCCGCAAGGTGCCGACGCCGGAGGACTTCTTCTGCTCCGGGCACGCCCAGCTCCCCGACGGCCGCCTCCTGGTGGCGGGCGGCACGGCCCGGTACGAACTGCTCGACGGCGAGGTGGAACGGGCCGGCGGCGGCATGCGGGTCAAGAACGAGAACCCCGCCAAGGCGGTGACCCTGAAGAAGGGCACCCGCTTCCGCTCGGCCTCGGGTACCGAGTACGTCAGCCGGTTCGACGTGCGGGTGCCGAAGGCCGAGAGCTCCTTCGACGTCACGTACGACAAGGCGGGCGCCATGCGGCCCTGGAAGACGAGGACCGTCGCCGGCGAGGCCCGCGTCTTCGTCGAGGCCGTCGAGGAGGGACCGGGGTCGGTCGCCGACGGGCGGGCCCAGTACGAGATCGTCGGCCTCCGGGGCGAGGACGCCCGCAACACCTACGGCCTCGCCGAGAAGATCGACCTGGAGAAGCAGGACTTCCAGGGCGTCCGGGCCGCCTACGAGTTCGACCCGGTGGCCGAGCGGTACGTGCCCGTCGATCCCATGGCCAAGGCCCGCTGGTACCCGACCCTGGTCGGTCTCGAGGACGGGCGCGTCCTCGCCGTCTCGGGCCTGGACGACATCGGTGTCGTCGACCCGGGCGACAACGAGATCTACGACCCGCGGACCAAGAAGTGGGAGCCCGGGCCCCGGAGGTACTTCCCGACCTACCCGGCCCTGTTCCTCACCAAGGGCGGCAAACTGTTCTACCCGGCCTCCAACGCCGGCTACGGGCCCGCCGACCAGGGCCGGGAACCGGGGCTGTGGGACCTGCGCGGCAACACGTTCCGCAAGGTGCCGGGCCTGCGGGACCCCGACCGGACCGAGACGTCGGCCTCCCTGCTGCTGCCCCCCGCGCAGGACCAGAAGGTGATGGTCCTCGGCGGCGGGGGCGTCGGCGAGTCGGAGAAGTCGACCCCGCGCACGGCGGTCGTCGACCTGACGAAGGACGACCCCGCCTTCACCGACGGCCCCGACCTGCCCCAGGGCACCCGCTACCTGAACAGCGTGATCATGCCGGACGACACGGTGTTCACCAGCAACGGCTCCCGCGACTACCGCGGCCGCGGCGCCAGCAACATCCTCAAGGCCCAGTTCTACGACCCGAAGGCCAACGCTTTCCGGTCGGCCGCCGCCCCGCGGATCGGCCGCAACTACCACTCCGAGGCGCTCCTCCTGCCCGACGGACGCGTCGCCACCTTCGGCTCCGACCCGCTCTTCGACGACCGGCAGAACACCAAGCTCGGCCACTTCGAGCAGCGCATGGAGATCTACACCCCGCCCGCCCTGCACCGGGACGGCGCCGACCGCCCCGTACTGGGGGACGGCCCGCGGGAGACCGACCGCAAGGGCCGTGCCACCTTCGCCACCGAGCGGCCGCGGGAGGTGGTGAAGGCCCGGCTGATGCGCCCGAGCGCGGTCACCCACTCCACGGACGTGGAACAGCGGTCCATCGCGCTGGAACTCACCAGGACGAGTGACTCGGTCACGGTCACGGTCCCGCGGGACCGCACGCTGGTCCCGCCCGGCTGGTACATGCTCTTCGTGACCGACGCGCGCGGGACACCGTCGGAGGCCAAGTGGATCCAGGTCAGGTGACCGGGCGGCCGGGTGGCCGTACGCGCCGGAGGCTACGCCCGGGAGCCCCGCGCGAGCCCGAGCGCGTACTCCGGCCACCACTGCCCGGCCGGCGGGCCGCCGCGGCACTCGCCGTCCGACTCACCGGGCCGCTTGATCCACAGGTAGGCGTCGAGCACGGGTTCGCCCGTGTCGGCCGTCGGACGGGTGCCGAGGGCGCGGCCGGGCGGGTTGCACCAGGTCTCGCCGCGCTCGCCGGCCAGCGGCCCGTTGCCGTTGCGGCTGCTGTCCACGACGAAGTGCTTGCCGTCGAGCTGCGCGGACAGGCCGAGGCCGTACTCCTTGGCGGTGGCGTCGGTCTGGAAGTTGGCGACGTTGAGGGAGAAGCCGTCCGCCGCGGCGACGCCGGCCCGCCGCAGCGGCTCCACGAGCTTCCACGGCTCCTCGATCCAGTCCGGGTTGCCGGCGTCCAGGTACACCCGGGTGCGGGGCTGCTGCTTCAGCCGGGCGATCGCCTCGCCCAGCAGCTGCTCGCGCTCCGCGTGGTGGGCGGGCGGGGTGCAGCCGTCCACGATGTGCGCCACCGCGTCCGGCTCCAGGACGACGATCGCCTCGCTGTCGCCGAGCGCGTCGGCGAACCGGCCGATCCAGTCGCGGTAGACGGCGGCGTCGGACGCGCCGCCCGCCGAGTGCTGGCCGCAGTCGCGGTGCGGGATGTTGTACGCGACGAACACCGGTGTGCGGCCCTCCCGCGCCGCCGCCCGGGTGGCCGCGGTGATCGTGGGCTCCGGGTGGTCGCCCGCGGGCCAGAGCGCGGCCGGCTGGTCGGCGATCCGGCGCAGCAGCTCGGCGTCCCGCGTCCGGCCCTGCCGCCGCCACTCCTGGATCTGCCGCACGGCCGGGCTCGCCGGGTCCACCCAGAACGGGGACCGGGCCCCGGGATCCGTGCGCCGGACGGACCTCTCGGTGGTGCCGCTGGCTGCGGGCGCCGCGCCGGAACCGGACCCGGACGAGCAGCCCGCCACGAGTCCGAGCAGCGCGAGGGCCGTGCAGGTACGGATCAGCCGGGTCATGCTGCTCCCTCGGTTCCCTGGAGGTGGTGACGACAGGAGGTGGTGACGTCAGGTGACGGCCGGTGACACTCGGTGGTCATCTTTTCACAGGATGCCGGCCGGTCCTGTGTACGACACCGCGGGTGTCCACCGGATGACGTGCTCCTTTCGCCCGGCGTCCGGCCCGTGCGCCGGCGACGGCCCGGGGCGGAAAAGCGGGATGGGGCTGAACATCATGTGACCGGCCGGTAGGGTCGATGGCGTGCCGAAGCCGCTCAGTCTCACCTTTGATCCCATCGCCCGCGCCGGCGAGCACTGGAAGCAGCGCTGGGGCAGCGTTCCGTCCATGGTGGCGATCACCTCGATCATGCGGGCGCAGCAGATCCTGCTCGCCCGGGTCGACGCGGTCGTCAAGCCGTACGGGCTGACCTTCGCGCGGTACGAGGCGCTCGTGCTGCTCACCTTCTCCAAGGCCGGCGAGCTGCCGATGTCCAAGCTCGGCGAGCGGCTCATGGTGCACCCGACGTCGGTCACCAACACCGTGGACCGCCTGGTGCGGTCCGGGCTCGTCGACAAGCGGCCCAACCCCAACGACGGCCGCGGCACGCTCGCCTCCATCACGGACAAGGGCCGCGAGGTGTGCGAGGCGGCCACCCGGGACCTGATGGCGATGGACTTCGGGCTCGGCGCGTACGACGCCGAGGAGTGCAGCGAGATCTTCGCGATGCTCCGCCCGCTGCGGGTGGCGGCGGGCGACTTCGCGGACGAGTAGCGAGAGCCGGTGCCCGGCAGGGGGCGGGGCGCGCGAAGATCGTGGGCGGCCGGTGGTTACGCTCGTCCCCATGAAGAAGAGCGTGCTGACCCGCTACCGGGTCATGGCCTACGTGACCGCCGTCATGCTGCTCGTGCTGTCCACCTGCATGGTGTTCAAGTACGGGTTCGACATGGGCGAGGACCTGACCTTCCTGGTGTCCCAGACCCACGGCTTCCTCTACATCGTCTACCTGATCTTCGCCTTCGACCTGGGCTCCAAGGCCAAGTGGCCGTTCGGCAAGCTGCTGTGGGTGCTGCTGTCCGGGACGATTCCCTTCGCCGCCTTCTTCGTCGAGCGCAAGGTCGTCCGCGAGACGCTCCCCCTGGTCGAGGACGTGCGGCCGGCTCCCGTCAAGGTCTAGGGCCCGGGCCCCCACCGCCGTGAGCATCTCGCGGCGGTTACCCATCGACATTTACTTGGACGTCCTAGTAAATTGGCGGTATGGACGCTGACGCCATAGAGGAGGGCCGCCGACGCTGGCAGGCCCGCTACGACGCCTCCCGCAAGCGGGAAGCGGACTTCACCACGCTCTCCGGCGATCCCGTGGAGCCGGTGTACGGTCCCCGCCCCGGGGACGCCTACGAGGGCTTCGAGCGGATCGGCTGGCCGGGGGAGTACCCCTTCACCCGCGGCCTGTACCCGACGGGCTACCGGGGCCGCACCTGGACCATCCGCCAGTTCGCCGGGTTCGGCAACGCCGAGCAGACCAACGAGCGGTACAAGATGATCCTCGAGGCGGGCGGCGGCGGCCTCTCCGTGGCGTTCGACATGCCGACGCTCATGGGCCGCGACTCCGACGACCCGCGCTCGCTGGGCGAGGTCGGGCACTGCGGGGTGGCGATCGACTCGGCGGCCGACATGGAGGTCCTGTTCCAGGACATCCCGCTCGGCGACGTCACGACCTCCATGACGATCAGCGGGCCCGCCGTCCCCGTCTTCTGCATGTACCTGGTGGCGGCCGAGCGGCAGGGCGTGGACCCGTCCGTCCTCAACGGCACCCTCCAGACGGACATCTTCAAGGAGTACATCGCGCAGAAGGAGTGGCTCTTCCAGCCCGAGCCGCACCTGCGTCTCATCGGCGACCTGATGGAGCACTGCGCCGCCGGCATCCCCGCCTACAAGCCCCTCTCGGTCTCCGGCTACCACATCCGCGAGGCCGGGGCGACGGCCGCGCAGGAGCTGGCGTACACCCTGGCCGACGGCTTCGGGTACGTCGAACTCGGGCTCAGCCGCGGTCTCGACGTCGACGTCTTCGCCCCCGGCCTCTCCTTCTTCTTCGACGCGCACCTCGACTTCTTCGAGGAGATCGCCAAGTTCCGCGCGGCGCGCCGCATCTGGGCACGCTGGCTGCGGGACGTGTACGGGGCGCGCACCGACAAGGCGCAGTGGCTGCGCTTCCACACGCAGACCGCAGGCGTCTCGCTCACCGCGCAGCAGCCGTACAACAACGTGGTGCGCACCGCGGTGGAGGCCCTCGCGGCCGTCCTGGGCGGCACCAACTCCCTGCACACCAACGCCCTGGACGAGACCCTCGCGCTGCCCAGCGAGCAGGCCGCCGAGATCGCGCTGCGCACCCAGCAGGTGCTGATGGAGGAGACCGGCGTCGCCAACGTGGCCGACCCGCTCGGCGGTTCCTGGTACGTCGAGCAGCTCACCGACCGGATCGAGGCCGACGCCGAGAAGATCTTCGACCGGATCAAGGAGCGGGGCCTCAGGGCCCACCCGGACGGGCGGCACCCCATCGGGCCGATCACCTCCGGCATCCTGCGCGGCATCGAGGACGGCTGGTTCACGGGCGAGATAGCCGAGTCCGCCTTCCGCTACCAGCAGTCCCTGGAGAAGGGCGACAAGAAGGTCGTCGGCGTCAACGTCGCCACCGGGTCGGTCACCGGCGACCTGGAGATCCTGCGGGTCAGCCACGAGGTGGAGCGCGAGCAGGTGCGGGTGCTGGCCGAGCGCAGGGCGCGGCGCGACGACGCGGCCGTGCGCACCGCGCTGGAGGCGATGCTCACCGCCGCGCGCGACGGCTCCAACATGATCGGGCCCATGCTGGACGCCGTACGGGCCGAGGCCACCCTGGGCGAGATCTGCGACGTGCTGCGGGAGGAGTGGGGCGTCTACACCGAGCCGGCCGGGTTCTGAGCGGTTCCCGCCAGGCCCGCCAGCAGGACCCGGGTGAGGGAGCCCACCCAGGCGGCGTCCACCGGCTCCGAGCTCACCAGCAGGCGGTGCACCACCGCTCCCGCCACCATGTCGAAGACGAGGTCCACGGTGCGCGCCGCCGTCCGGGGGTCCTCCTCGGGCGGCAGTTCGCCGCGGACCTCGGCACGGGCGCGGCCCTCCACCACCAGACGCTTCTGGGGATCGACGATGGAGGCGCGGATGCGTGCGCGCAGGGCGTCGTCGCGGGCGGACTCGGCGACGGCCCCCATGAGGCCGCACCGGGCCTCCGGGCGGGCCAGGATCGCCGCGAACTGCAGCACCACGCCCTCGATGTCGGCGGCCAGACTGCCCCGGTCCGGCAGCCGGAGCGCGTCGAAGAGTTCCGCCACCGCGTCCACGACCAGTTCGTGCTTGCCCGCCCAGCGGCGGTACAGCGTCGTCTTGGCCACGCCCGCCCGTGTCGCCACATCACCCAGCGTCAGCCCCGACCAGCCCAGTTCGACCAGTGCCGCGCGGGTCGCCGCCAGGATCGCGGCGTCCGCGGCGGCGCTGCGCGGGCGGCCCGTGACGCGGGGGGCGGGGCTAATCAACTGCTCATCTCCAAGGTTGTAGGAGTGGGCGTAACCCTGCATGGGTGAGTGTCGTTGTCGGGGTGTGAATCTGACGGAGTGGGCGAAGGCGCAGGGCGTGCATCCGCAGACCGCGTATCGCTGGTTCCGTGAGGGGACGTTGCCGGTACCGGCTCAGAGGATCGGGCCGCGCACGATCCTGGTGAACGTGGAGGCCAACGCCGCACCGGAAGCGGTGGGTGGCCTGGGCCTGTATGCCCGGGTCTCCTCCCACGACCAGAAGGACGACCTGGAGCGCCAGGTCGCCCGGCTGACCCGTTGGGCTGCGGCCACCGGCGGTCCCGTCGTGCGGGTGGAGTCGGAGATCGCCTCCGGCATGAACGGCGCCCGCACCGCGGCGAAGCGGCTCCTGGCCGACCCCGCCGTGACCACGGTCGTGGTCGAGCACGAAGACCGGCTCGGCCGCATGAACGTGGAACTCGTTGAGGCCGCCCTGTCCGCGACCGGCCGCCGCCTGGTCGTGCTGGATGACGGCGAAGTCGAAGACGATTCTGTGCAGGACATCGTGGACGTGCTGACGTCGTTCTGCGCCCGCCGGTACGGCCGCCGCTCGGCGAAGAATCGCGCCCGCAAGGCGCTGGAGGCCGCCGAGCATGGCTGAGCCCGCCAAGGAGCCGTTGCGCAGGATCGCCCGCCCGTACGCTGCCGACGGTCCCACCGGGGTCAGCATCCGCGACCGGCTCAAGGGCCTCACGCTCGAGGACGAGAAGGTCTTGCGCGCCGTGGGTGAGCACATGGGGCGTCTCGCCTCCGCCGATCTGGCCCGCAGGTGTCGTGACGGCCTGGACCACTCCACCGACACCTGGGCCGGGCGGAAGCGGGACCTGACCGCCCTGTCCTCGTCCAGGTGGGCCGGGTCGGTCACCTCCCACACCCACGACCAGTGGGGCCTGTCCCGCCGCGCCCAGCACCAGCACCTGATGTCCCTGGACGCCGGTATCCGCATGATCCGGCACCGGCTGTCCCTGCCGGTCGGGGAGAAGGGCAGCCGGGGCCGGCCCGGCGGCTACCGCTCCAAGCACGAGTGGTTCGCCAAGACGCGCCGCCTGGCGATCCTCGAAGACCGCTACGAGCAAGTTCGCGCCGAACGGGATGCCGGGAAGGTCTCCGTCGTACGGGGTGGCCGTCGCCTGCTCCACCAGCGCCACCACCTGGACGCTGCCCAGAAGACGCCCGAGCAGTGGCGCGGCGAGTGGGAGGCGGCCCGCCGGTTCCTGACCGCTGACGGCGAGTCCGGTAAGCGGCACGGCAACGAGACGATCCGCGTCAGTCCGGACGGCGAGGTCAGCATCAAGCTCCCCGCCCCGCTCGCCGAGCACGCGAACGCCCGGCACGGCCGGTACGTCCTCGCCGCGACCCTCGCCTTCCCCCACCGGGGCGCAGAGTGGCGCGACCGTATCACCGCGAACCGGGCCGTGGCTTACCGCATCCACCTGGACGTGACCCGGGGGCGCTGGTACCTCGATGCCTCGTGGACGCGAGAGAACCTCCCCGTGATCCCGCTCGATGCGCTGCGGGCCGGGGGCGTCATCGGCGTGGACACCAATGCCGACCACCTGGCCGCCTGGCTGCTGGACGAGCATGGCAACCCCGCCGGCAGCCCGCGCCGCTTCGACTACGACCTCACCGGCACCGCCCAGCATCGTGACGCCCAGCTCCGCCACGCCCTCACCCGCCTCCTGCACTGGGCCCAGGCGACCGGGGTGCAGGCCATCGCGGTCGAAGACCTCGACTTTACCGACTCCACCACCAGGGAGAAGCACGGCCGGAAGAAGAAGTTCCGGCAGCTCGTCTCCGGCATCCCCACCGGCAGGCTCCGCGCCCGGCTGTTGTCGATGTGCGCCGAGGCCGGTATCGGCGTGATCGCCGTCGATCCCGCCTACACCTCCCTGTGGGGCGCGCAGCACTGGCAGAAGCCGCTGACCGGCAAGAACAGTAAGACTTCCCGACACGCCGCCGCCTCGGTGGCGATCGGTAGGCGCGCCCTTGGGTGTGCGATCAGGCGACGGGCGGCACCGCCCCACGACGACCGGAGTGATCGTCGTGGGCATCGGACCGCCCAGGCCGGACCGCGTGACCAGGGGCGTGAGGAAACCCGCCCCCGCGTACCCGGACCACGCACCCGATGCGTGCAGCCGGACGCGGCAGGAATGCGGGCAACCAGCGCATCCAAAACCGTTCGGAATGCGCCAGCTGTGCCGGTGTGGGTCCACGACTCACTCCTGCTCACTGATTAGGAACGGTGCGGCGCTGCATCCGAAGACCATACCCGCCGGTACGTGAACCGGCGTTCGCGTGCGGTGGTACATGTGTGCGCAGCGATGCGTTCGCGTGGGGCGGTGCGTCCGCGTGAAGCGGTGGAGGAGATCACGAGGACCCGCTTCCGCGGGCCTTCCCGCGACAGTTACGCTACGACCCGTATCGAAAGCGCGAGCGAACGCGCTAGCGCGGGCGACGACCACAGGCGCCGGGTGGGGACCCGGCGCCGCACATCACGCGAACCGGCGGTGTACCACCGCGCTTTTCACAGGCGCGCGCGAAGGGGGGAAGATGAGCTCATGCAGCCACGGAACATGTCCATGAGCGGAGTCGTCGACCTCGCCGCGGTGAAGGCGGCCCAGGAGGCCAAGGAGAAGGCGGAGCAGGCACGCGCCGAAGCGGCCCGGCAGGGCGGGGGGAGCGGGGCGGTCTCCCCGGCCGACCTGGTGATCGACGTCGACGAGGCCGCGTTCGAGCGCGACGTCCTGCAGCGCTCCACCGAGGTGCCCGTCGTCATCGACTTCTGGGCCGAGTGGTGCCAGCCCTGCAAGCAGCTCAGCCCGGTGCTGGAGCGGCTCGCCGTCGAGTACGCCGGGCGCTTCCTCCTCGCCAAGATCGACGTCGACGCCAACCAGATGCTGATGCAGCAGTTCGGCGTGCAGGGCATCCCCGCGGTGTTCGCCGTCGTCGCGGGCCAGGCGCTCCCCCTCTTCCAGGGCGCCGCCCCGGAGGCGCAGATCCGCGAGACCCTCGACCAGCTGATCCAGGTCGCCGAGCAGCGTTTCGGTCTCACCGGTCTGACGGTGGACCCGGAGGCCCGGCCCGGTGAGGCGCCGGCGGCCCCGGAGGTCCCGGCCGGCCCGTACGACGCCCTGCTGGAGGCCGCCGTGCAGGCGCTGGACGCGGGTGACCTGGGCGGCGCGGTCCAGGCGTACCGGAACGTGCTGAACGAGGACCCGGGCAACACCGAGGCCAAACTCGGCCTCTCTCAGGCGGAGTTGCTGCAGCGGGTGCAGCACGCGGACCCGCAGGCGGTGCGCAAGGCCGCCGCGGAGCAGCCCACCGATCCCGATGCGCAGATCGCGGCCGCCGACCTCGACCTCGTGGGCGGGCACGTCGAGGACGCGTTCGGACGGCTCATCGAGACCGTGCAGCGCACCGCCGGTGACGACCGGGAGGCCGTGCGCAAGCGGCTCCTGGAGCTGTTCGAGGTGGTGGGTGCCGAGGATCCGCGGGTGGCGGCCGCGCGCCGGGCGCTGGCGCGGGCGCTGTTCTAGAAGGCCGGACGGACTGTCGACAGAGCGACGAAGCGGCCGTGTTTTACTGAATCTTGGTAAACACGGCCGCTGTTACTTCAAGTAAGTCGAGGTCGCCGGTCTGTCGGTTTCCGTCCGCGGATCAACCGGTTCATCGAAACGCTTGCCGCGACGCAGGGTCGTCGGCCGATGCCGGAGAGTCGCCTTCCGGTTATCTGTTCGTTACTGGCAAGTAACGACGCCCCTTGCGGGGGCGGCGAGAATGCACCACGATCGGCCACGCTCGGTCCGTTCTCCCTCACCCCGCCGGCCAGTCGGGTCAACGGGCGTCACGGTTCCCCACCGGGCGGGGGCGGCGGCAGTAGGCGCCGCCTCCTGGACAGGGGGGTCTCTGCCCCGGGGCAGAGCCTGTCCGGTTGTGCGTGATGTGTGTCAGGCGCGACCAGTGGTTGTCGCTCGGGGGTGATCGCCGGTGATTCGGGCGCGTCTCGCGCCACCGAGTACAGGCGCTCTCCTTCCCGAGGACGTAGCACTTCTCCCATCCCTGCCCGGCCGAGCCGCCGTGAAGGGGCAGGCGGGGTCAGGAGATGTACGTCCGAGAAGGAGGAAAACATGGGTTCCACGCCTCGTGGCGGGACCAGATGGAAGCGATTCGCGGTGGTCATGGTGCCCAGCGTCGCCGCGGCGGCGGCGGTGGGCATCGGGCTGGCACAGGGCGCGCTCGCGGCGTCGTTCACCGTGTCCGGCCAGGAGTTCAAGGTGCGCGCGGGGCACCTCTACGGCACGGGGTTCTCGCAGTACGGCGGAGTCGTCCAGGGGTACAAGAGCGTCGAAGGCGGCGAGGCGGTGCGCCCTGTCGCGATCTCGTCGTTCGACCACGCCAAGATCAACGATCTCTGCCAGTCCCTCGCGACGGAGGTCCCGCTCATCGGGAAGACCGTCTACATGCGTATCGACGCGGGCAACGACGAGAAGAAGCCGGTCGAGGCGACCAAGCTCTACCTGGACATAGCCCAGCTCGAAGCGGACGCGAAGTTCACGAACATGGACATCGGCGTGGCCGTCGGGAACAAGACCAGGGGCCCCGCGAAGGCCGCCGGCGTGGAGGACGGCCAGTTCTCCCAGCAGGCGGAGGTGGCGGAGCTCGACAACGCCGAGCAGACGGCGTGGGCGACCACCGCAGGCACGTTCACTCTGAGGGGGCTGAACCTGCGGCTCGGTACCGATCCTGACATGGAGTGCTTCTGACGGTCTCCGTCAAGCCCCGGGCGGGGGAAGCCGCTTCCCCGCCCGGTGCCCGGTGTGGCGCATCCCCTCCTCCTCCACTACGGCATGACCCCGGCACGCACGTCCGCCGGATCCAGGGAGCTGTTTTCCATGAGTGCTGATACTCTGGTCCGGAGCGCCGGGTTCTTCACCCGGACCCGCCTGCGATTCCGTGACTGGCGGGGCAGCCGGCCGTTCTGGGCGGGCCTGTTCACGTTGCTCGCCGGGGTACCGATCGCCTATTTTCCGTACGCCACCCTCAACCTGGGCCACATCTCGATCGCCCTGTCGACCACCGGGGGCGCCGGCTCCCTGATCATCGGCGTGCTGCTGGTCACCCTCGGCCTGACCATGTGGTTCCAGCAGATCATCCGTGTCTTCGCCGGGGTCGCCGCCATCGTGCTGGCACTGGTGTCGCTGGTGGTGTCCAACTTCGGCGGCTTCGTGATGGGCTTCCTGCTCGCGCTGGTCGGCGGTGCGCTCTCCATCTCCTGGGCGCCCGGTCGCGAGGAGCCGCCGGCGGCGTCGGAGGACCCCCTGGGGAAGGGGCCCGAGGACACCGGGTCCGGCGGGCTGTCGGATTCCGCCACCCCGGCGAACGGGACGAACGGGGGGCGCAGTGCCGGCTGAGGAGGAGACCCGGTGCGGACCGCGGCACGCCGTGTTCCGAAAACCGCTGCTCGCCCGCTTGCAGGTCCCGGCCGGCAAGGCGATGGCCCTGGCGGCGGTGCCGACGGCGGTGCTCATGGGGATGGGTATCGCACCGGCGCTCGCCCGGACCGACGACAAGGCGACGACGACGCGGAGCCTGACCTTCGACGAGTACCAGTCCTGCGTGGAGGTGCTGGAGGACGCCGAGGAGACCGGCGAGGCCGACGAGGAGGAGGCCGCCGAGGAGGACGCCGGGCCGGACGCCGAGGCCTCGGCCACGCCGTCGCCCTCCGTCCCGCCGGACACCCCGGCGACCGGCGGCGAGGAGGAGCCGGACCCCCCGGACGACGAGGCTCCGGGTGACGGCTCCCCGGGTGGTGAGGGCGGTCAGGGCGGCGAGGGCGGTCAGGGCGGCGAGGGCGGTGACTCTTCGCCGGATTCAGGTTCCGACGACGAGCCCGGCTCCGCGCCGGCCCCGGCCCCGGACCCCGCCCCCAGCCGGCCGGCCGGGCCCTCGCAGGGCACCGACCGTCCGCGGGTCCCCGTACTGTCCGGGGTCGGCGACGTGCTGGAGGGTCTCGGCGACGCGCTCGGGGGCGTCCTCACACCCGGCGGGAAGAAGTCCGCCGACGCCACACCGACGCCGTCCGCGACTTCCTCCGCCCCGGTGGCGGAGGAGCGGTCCACCGGGTCCACCGGTACGGAGAAGGGTGCCGTGCGGGCGGACCCCACCGAGGGCACGACGGACCCGGCGCCCGAGCCCGAGCGGCCCACCGAGCCCGTGGGAACCGGCGAGCCCGCGGAGCCCACCGGGGAGGGGACGGAGCCGGCGGCCGTCGAGCCGTCCGCGGAGCCGAGCGGCGAGGCCACCGCCCCGACCGGTCCGAGCTCGTCCCCCTCCCCGTCGCCGTCCCCGACCGCGAGCTCGACCGTGGACCCCGACGACTGCCCCGTCGCCACCGACGAGAAGGGCGGCCTGGAGCAGGGGCTGCCCGCGCTGCCCGACGAGCCCTGGTACCTGGACGCGAGCTCGCTACTGCTCAAGGGCGCCGACTACCAGGGCATCGTGCAGGTGCGGACCGCGAACGGTGCGGTCAAGGAGGTGCTGAAGTACGTCATCTCCGACGGGACCGACATCGGTGACCTGCACCAGACGGTCGAGGACCGGCGGGCCGGCGTGACCCATCACGTGCAGGCGGGCGAGGGCACCACGTCCACCATCACCGACGGCGACACCGTCATGTACACGGAGTCGATCTCCGGCAAGCTGCTCGGCCTGGTCCCGGTCACGTTCAGCCCGGAGAACCCGCCGCCGCTGAACATCCCGATCGTCTACTTCACCGACGTCCGGGTCGTCCAGGCCGGCCAGTTCGGCGGCACGCTGCACATTCCCGGACTGCGCCAGTACATGACGGACTGAGCACGGCGGCCCGCGTACGTCGTACGCGGGCCGCCGTGCTCAGTGCTCGATCCCGGGTCAGGCGCGGTTGTCGCCGCCCAGGTGGTGCACCCGGACCATGTTGGTGGTGCCGGCCACACCGGGGGGCGAACCCGCGGTGATGACCACGACGTCGCCCTCGTGGAACCGCTTGAGCTTCAGCAGCTCCTGGTCCACCAGCTCGACCATC
This sequence comes from Streptomyces sp. CRN 30, assembly GCF_034105845.1. Taxonomy (NCBI): domain Bacteria; kingdom Bacillati; phylum Actinomycetota; class Actinomycetes; order Kitasatosporales; family Streptomycetaceae; genus Streptomyces; species Streptomyces sp. CRN 30. The sequence continues at coordinate 13,865 of NZ_JAVRHI010000523.1, forward strand.
TCGTCGGTGCTGTTCACGAACGGCACGACGTGCGACTCCACGCCCCAGCTGAGCGAGAGCTGGTTGCGGGTGGACTCGTCCGTGGTGAAGGCGATGATCGGCTGGGCCGCGCGGTAGCGGGACAGCCGACGGGCGGTGTCACCGGACTTGGTGAAGGCGACCAGGCCCTTGCCGCCGAGGAAGTCGGCGATCTCGGCCGCGGCACGGGCCACCGAACCGCCCTGCGTGCGCGGCTTCTTGCCCGGCACCAGCGGCTGCAGGCCCTTGGAGAGGAGCTCCTCCTCGGCCGCGGTGACGATCTTCGACATCGTCTTCACGGTCTCGATCGGGTACGCGCCCACGGAGGACTCGGCGGAGAGCATGACCGCGTCCGCGCCGTCCAGGATCGCGTTGGCCACGTCGGAGGCCTCGGCGCGGGTGGGACGGGAGTTGGTGATCATCGACTCCATCATCTGGGTCGCCACGATCACCGGCTTGGCGTTGCGGCGGCACAGCTCGATGAGCCGCTTCTGCACCATCGGGACCTTCTCGAGCGGGTACTCGACGGCCAGGTCGCCACGGGCCACCATCACGCTGTCGAAGGCCATCACGACGGCCTCCATGTTCTCGACCGCCTGCGGCTTCTCCACCTTGGCGACGACGGGGACCCGGCGGCCCACCTCGTCCATCACCTTGTGGACGTCCTGGATGTCGTCGGCGTCCCGCACGAACGACAGCGCCACCAGGTCGCAGCCCATGTTCAGGGCGAACTTCAGGTCCTCGACGTCCTTCTCGGACAGCGCGGGGACGTTGACGGCCGCGCCGGGCAGGTTGATGCCCTTGTGGTCGGAGACCACGCCGCCCTCGATGACGACCGTCTTCACCCGCGGGCCGTCGACCTCGACGACACGCAGCTCGACGTTGCCGTCGTTGATCAGGACCTGGTCGCCCTTGGAGACGTCGCCCGGCAGGCCCTTGTACGTCGTCCCGCAGATGTGCTTGTCGCCCGGCACGTCCTCGGTGGTGATGGTGAACTCGTCACCGCGCACCAGCTCGACGGGGCCCTCCGCGAAGGTCTCCAGGCGGATCTTCGGTCCCTGGAGGTCGGCGAGCACACCGACGGCCCGGCCGGTCTCCGCCGCGGCGGCCCGGACCCGGTCGTACCGGCCCTGGTGCTCTTCGTGCGAGCCGTGGCTGAAGTTGAAGCGGGCCACGTTCATGCCCGCCTCGATCAGCGCGACGAGCTTGTCGTGGGAGTCGACCGCGGGGCCGAGGGTGCAGACGATTTTCGAACGGCGCATGGGGCGATCCTATCGGTTTGTTTCGCTACGGAATATTCCGCTTGGCGGAAGGTACAAGTGGGCGGTTCTGTGCTCAGTTGTGGCGTGGCTCACGTCGCCGGCTCACGCCGTTCGGTCGCCCTCCTGCCCGACCAGCGCGTAGGTCTGCGTGGCGATCTCCAGTTCCTCGTCGGTGGGGACCACGGCGACCGCGACCCGCGCGGAGGGCGGCGAGATCAGCCGCGGCCCGTCGCCGCGCACGGCGTTCAGGTCCGCGTCGACCGCGAGCCCCAGCTGCTCCAGGCCCGCGATCGCCGCCTCGCGCACCGGGGCGGAGTTCTCGCCGACCCCGGCCGTGAAGGCCACCGCGTCCACCCGTCCGAGCACCGCGTAGTAGGCGCCTATGTACTTCCGCAGCCGGTGGATGTAGATGTCGAAGGCCAGCCGCGCCTGTGCGTCGCCCTCCTCGACGCGGCGGCGGATCTCCCGCATGTCGTTGTCGCCGCACAGGCCGAAGAGACCGCTCCTCTTGTTGAGGAGGGTGTCGGCCTCGTCCATGGACATGCCGCCGACGCGCGCCAGGTGAAAGATGACGGCCGGGTCCAGATCACCGGACCGCGTACCCATCACCAGCCCCTCCAGGGGCGTCAGCCCCATCGAGGTGTCCACGCACCGGCCTCCCTCGACCGCCGAGGCCGAGGCGCCGTTGCCGAGGTGCAGCACGATCACGTTCACCTCCGACGGGTCCTTGCCCAGCAGCCGCGCCGTCTCGCGGGAGACGTACGCGTGCGAGGTGCCGTGGAAGCCGTAGCGCCGGATGCGGTGCCGGTCGGCGATCCGCGGGTCGATCGCGTACCGCGCCGCGGACTCGGGCATCGTCGTGTGGAACGCCGTGTCGAAGACCGCGACCTGGGGCAGGTCGGGGCGGAGCTCCTGCGCGGTGCGGATGCCGGTGAGGTTGGCCGGGTTGTGCAGCGGCGCGACCGGGATCAGCCGCTCGATCTCGATCAGCACGGTGTCGTCGACGACGGTGGGCTCGGTGAAGAACTCCCCGCCGTGCACCACGCGGTGCCCGATCGCGGCCAGCTCCGGCGAGTCCAGGCCCAGGCCGTCCTTGGCGAGCTCCTCGGCGACCGCCTTGAGGGCGGCTCCGTGGTCGCCCATCGGCCCGTTCTGCTCGCGGGTCTCACCGCTGCCCACACAGGTGTGCTTCAGGCGGGAGGTCCGCTCGCCGATGCGCTCGACCAGGCCCACCGCCAGGCGGCTGCTGTCCCGCATGTCCAGCAGCTGGTACTTCACCGACGAGGAGCCGGAGTTGAGGACGAGGACACGGGTGGGTGAGGTCACTGCTCGGAGGCCTTCTCGTTCGGGTGCTGCGGATTCTGGACGGGGCTGGAGTTCTGCGACTGGATCGCGGTGATGGCGACGGTGTTGACGATGTCGCCGACCAGCGCGCCGCGCGACAGGTCGTTGACCGGCTTGCGCAGGCCCTGGAGAACCGGGCCGACGGCGATCGCGCCGGCCGAGCGCTGCACGGCCTTGTAGGTGTTGTTGCCGGTGTTGAGGTCCGGGAACACCAGGACGGTGGCCTGTCCCGCGACCTCGGAGTCCGGCAGCTTGGTCGCGGCGACCGTCGGCTCGACGGCGGCGTCGTACTGGATCGGCCCCTCGATCTTCAGGTCGGGCCGCCGGGCGCGCGCGATCTCGGTCGCCCGGCGCACCTTGTCGACGTCGGCGCCGGAGCCGGAGGTGCCCGTCGAGTACGACAGCATGGCGATCCGCGGCTCCACGCCGAACTGGGCGGCCGTCTCCGCGGACTGGATGGCGATGTCGGCGAGCTGTTCGGCGTCCGGGTCGGGGTTGACCGCGCAGTCGCCGTACACCAGCACCTTGTCGGCCAGGCACATGAAGAACACCGACGACACGATGGAGGCTCCCCCAGAGGGGGCACCCCCAGGCTTGGTCTTGATGATCTCGAAGGAGGGGCGGATGGTCGCGGCCGTGGAGTGCACCGAGCCCGACACCATGCCGTCCGCGAGGCCCTCCTGCACCATCAGGGTGCCGAAGTAGTTGACGTCGGAGACGACGTCGTACGCCAGCTCCACGGTGACGCCCTTGTGGGCGCGCAGGCCCGCGTAGCGCTCGGCGAAGCGGTCCCGCAGCTCGGAGGTCTGCGGGTCGACGAGGTCCGCGTCACCGAGGTCGATGCCCAGGTCGGCGGCCTTCTTGCGGATCTGGTCCTCGGGTCCGAGCAGCGTCAGCGCACACACGTCGCGGCGCAGCAGCACCTCGGCCGCGCGCAGCACCCGCTCCTCGGTGCCCTCGGGCAGCACCACGCGGCGCCGGTCGGAGCGTGCCCGGTCCAGCAGCTTGTGCTCGAACATCATCGGCGTGACCCGGTCGCTGCTCGGCGCCGAGATGCGCGTCAGCAGGGCCGTGGTGTCCACGTACCGCTCGAACAGGCCGAGTGCGAGCTCCGCCTTGCGGGGGGTGGCCGCGCTCAGCTTGCCCTCCATGGCGAACAGCTCGGAGGCGGTGTCGAAGGAGCCGGAGGCGACCGCGACCACCGGGGTGCCGGGGGCCAGCCGCGCGGCCAGGGTGAGCACCTCGTCGCTGGGCCGCTCGTCGAGGGTGAGCAGGACGCCGGCGATCGGCGGGGTGCCCGCGCTGTGCGCGGCCAGCGCGCCCACGACCAGGTCGGCGCGGTCGCCGGGGGTGACGACCAGGCAGCCGGGGGTCAGCGCGTGCAGGAAGGTCGACAGCGTGGCGCCGCCGAAGACGAAGTCCAGGGCGTCGCGCGCGAGGCCCGAGTCGTCGCCGAGCAGCACCTTGCCGCCGAGCGCGTGGGTGATCTGGGCGACGCTCGGCGCGGACAGGGCGGGCTCGTCGGGGAGGACGTGGGCGGGGACGGGGAGCCGGGCGTCGAGCCCCTCGGCTATCGCGGCGCGGTCGGCCGGGTCCACCCGGTTGGTGATCACGGCGATCACGTCGCAGCCGAGCGCCTGGTAGGCGCGGTAGGCGTTGCGGGTCTCCGCCAGCACCGAGCCGGCGGTCTGCTTCCGCCCGCCGACCACCGGGATCACCGAGGCGCCGAACTCGTTGGCCAGCCGGGCGTTGAGCGCCAGCTCGTCCGGGAACTGGGTGTCGGCGAAGTCGGTGCCGAGGACGAGCACCACGTCGTAGTCGCGGGCCACCCGGTGGTACCGGTCCACGAGCGTCGACACCAGCTCGTCGGTGCCCCGCTCGGCCTGGAGCGCGGACGCCTCGTCGTAGTCCATGCCGTAGACGGTGGCCGGGTCCTGGGAGAGCCGGTAGCGGGCGCGCAGCAGCTCGAAGAGCCGGTCGGGGGCGTGGTGGACGAGCGGACGGAACACCCCCACCCGGTCGACCTGGCGGGTCAGGAGTTCCATCACTCCCAGCTCCACGACCTGGCGGCCGTCGCCGCGGTCGATCCCGGTCACGTACACGCTGCGCGTCACGCGAGGTTCTCCGTTCCGTGTCTCGGACGTATGGGGGTGCCCCCGCCGCGGGGCCGGCGGGCACCGTGCGGCGTTTTCGATCGTGCGAGAACCGCCCGCCGCGTGACGGGCGGAACCCTCTTGACAGTACCCCTCCAGGTGGATAAGGAGCCTGCCAGGGCGGACGGGGGGCGAGGTGCCGGTGCCGGGTCCGGGGACGGGGGGTGTGCGAGGGGTGGAAACGGCAGCGCCCGGTGGGGCGTGAAACAATCGGATCGGCGCACCAGTAGCACCAGTACCCGTCATGGCTCCGGGTCACCGGCCACGGACCAGCACCGAGCAGGAGACACAGCACGATGCGTATCGGAGTCCTCACCGCAGGCGGCGACTGCCCGGGTCTGAACGCAGTGATCCGGTCGGTCGTGCACCGGGCGGTCACCCAGTACGGCGACGAGGTCATCGGCTTCGAGGACGGTTACGCCGGACTGCTGGACGGCCGCTACCGCGTGCTCGGCCTCGACGACGTCAGCGGCATCCTGGCCCGCGGCGGCACCATCCTCGGCTCCTCCCGGCTGGAGCGCGACCGGCTGCGCGAGGCCTGTGTGAACGCCAGCGACATGGTTCGCGAGTTCGGCATCGACGCGCTGATCCCGATCGGCGGCGAGGGCACGCTCACCGCGGCCCGGATGCTCAGCGACGCGGGCCTGCCGGTGGTCGGCGTCCCGAAGACGATCGACAACGACATCTCCTCCACGGACCGCACCTTCGGCTTCGACACGGCCGTCGGTGTCGCCACCGAGGCGATGGACCGCCTGAAGACGACCGCCGAGTCGCACCAGCGGGTGATGGTCGTCGAGGTCATGGGCCGCCATGCGGGCTGGATCGCGCTGGAGTCCGGCATGGCGGCCGGCGCCCACGGCATCTGCCTGCCCGAGCGCCCCTTCGACCCGGCCGACCTGGTGAAGATGGTCGAGGAGCGCTTCTCCCGCGGCAAGAAGTTCGCGGTGGTCTGCGTCGCCGAGGGCGCCCACCCCGCCGACGGCACCATGGACTACGGCAAGGGCGCCATCGACCAGTTCGGTCACGAGCGCTTCCAGGGCATCGGCACGGCGCTGGCGTACGAGCTGGAGCGGCGCCTGGGCACGGAGGCCAAGCCGGTCATCCTCGGCCACGTCCAGCGGGGCGGCACGCCGACCGCGTACGACCGGGTGCTCGCCACCCGCTTCGGCTGGCACGCGATCGAGGCCGCGCACCGGGGCGACTTCGGCAGGATGACCGCGCTCCGGGGCACCGACATCGTGATGGTGCCGCTCGCGGAGGCGGTCACGGAGCTGAAGACGGTGCCGAGGGACCGGATGGACGAGGCCGAGTCGGTGTTCTAGGCACTGTTTCCTCCGTGCCGGGCACCGCTTCCTCCCGGGTGCCTTCCGTCGCGGTCAGCGGGCCTGCTCCGTGGCGGCGACCGCTGACCAGAAGTGTTCGACCAGGTGATCGAGGAAGGCCGGGCCCGCGGCGCCCGCGTTCCGGTACGCGGTGTGCAGCGCCCCGAGGGCGTTCTCCAGCAGCCCCCGGTCCACCGGCAGCAGCTTGGCCAGCGGGCGCACGGACGCCCGTCGGCGCGCCTCCACGGCCTGGCGGAGCAGCCCGGCCAGCTCGTCCTCCCGGTCCATGACGGCGACGAGACCGCGCGGGGACAGGTCGAAGAGCCCGACGAGGGCGGCGGTCTGGCGCTCGGTCCCGCGCCACCGGCCCGACTCCTCCATGCGCAGGTAGGCGACGGGATCGAGGCCGGTGCGGTGGGCCACGTCGTCGGGGGCGAGGCCGCGGGCGAGGCGGTGTTCGCGCAGGGTGCGGGGTTCGCCGAGGAGGTCGCCGACGGAACACCACAGCACCCCCGCGAGGGCGGTCAGCTCCGGGCCGGTGGGCGCGACGACGCGTCCCTCCCAGGCGGTGACCAGGTCCGGGGTGACGTAGGGGAGTCCGTACGAGGAGCGCATGCCGTACGCGACGTGCTCGACGCCCATGCCGAGCCCGGCACGGAGCCTGCGGGCGGCCGGGGGGTCGAAGGGCGGGGAGGGGGAGGGAGAGGGGGAAGTGGACTCTGTCTCGTGCTGCGCTGGTGATCGGTGCACGCGGTTCAACGTAGGGCCGTGCGGCGGCCGTGACTACGCTCTGTCCGGTCATCATCACGAATCGTAGGAAGCTACGGTAAGTGAGGGGTGCTCTGCTTAACGTTCTGTACACCTGTCACCCCTTGACCGCCCCGCCCAGCGCGAAGCCCCCGCCCAGCTTCCGCGCCACCAGGACGTACAGCGCCAGCACCGGTGTCGAGTAGATCACCGAGAAGGCGGCCAGCTCCCCGTACACCACCGTCCCCCGGTTGCCGAAGAACTCGTTGATGCTCACCGCGGCGGGCATCTGGTCCGGGGTCAGCAGCAGCATGAAGGGGACGAAGAAGTTCCCCCACATCAGCACGAACGAGAAGACCGTCACCACGGCGACCCCGGGGCCCATCAGCGGGAGCACGACGCGCAGCAGGGACTGCCGGGTCGACGCGCCGTCCGTCCACGCGGCCTCCTCCAGCTCCTTGGGGACGCCGTCCATGAAGTTCTTCATCAGCCAGATGGCGAACGGCAGCTGTGAGGCGGCGAAGAAGAAGATCGTGCCCTGCATGGTGTCGATCAGGTTCACCTGGACGAACAGGGCGTACACCGGAACCATGATCGCCGTGATCGGCAGGCTCGTCGCGAAGAGGATCGTGAGCAGGAAGGGGCGGTTGAGGCGGGAGGGGAAGCGGGACAGCGGATAGGCCGCCAGGGCCGCGCAGACCACCGTCAGGGCCGTGCCCCCGCCGCACAGGATCAGGCTGTTGAGCAGCGGTGTGAAGGTGATGTCAGGTGTCAGGACCGCGTCGAAGTTGCCGAGGGTGAGACCGCTCGGCGCCTTCACCCGCAGGTCCGCCCCGGTGTCCAGGGAGGACAGGACCACCCACGCCAGCGGCAGCACGAAGCAGGCGGCCACGGCCAGCAGGCCCGCGTCCGCCGCCAGCCGGCGGTGGGTGCGGCGGGCGGAGAGCGTACGGGGGGAGCGGGTGCGAGGGGAGTGCGCAGGGGTGGTCATCGGCGGTCAGACCTCCGTTCGCAGCAGCCGCAGGTAGACCAGCGAGAACAGGGAGCCGACCACCAGCAGCAGCAGCGCCACGGCCGTGCCGTACCCGATCATGCTCTTCTGGAAGGCCTGCTCGTACATGAACAGGGGCAGGGTCTGGCTGCGGTCGCCCGGACCGCCCCGTGTCATCACCCAGATCAGCCCGAAGACGGACAGGGTCTGCAGGGTGTTGAGCATCAGGTTGGTGCCGATCGAGCGGCGGATCATGGGCAGGGTGATGTGCCACAGCCGACGCCGTCCGCTCGCGCCGTCCACCTCCGCCGCCTCGGTGACCTCCTGGGGGATCTCGCCCAGCGCCGCCGAGTAGACCAGCATCGAGAACGCCGTGCCGCGCCAGACGTTCGCGAACGACACCGCCAGGACCGGCAGGGTGTAGAGCCAGTTCTGGGACGGCAGGTGCAGCCAGTCCAGGACGGCGTTCAGGGTGCCCTCGCGGCGGAAGAAGGCGTACAGCAGGAACCCGGCGACGACCTCCGGCAGCACCCACGCCGTGACGACGATGCCCCCCACCACCGTCCGCACGGGCTTGGAGGCGCGCCGCATCAGCAGGGCCAGGGTGAGTCCCAGGGTGTTCTGGCCGATCAGCGAGGACACGACCGTGAAGACCAGGGTCAGCCACACGGCGTTGAGGAAGGCGTCGTCCCCGAACGCGGTGCGGAAGTTCTCCAGGCCGACGAAGGACGAGCTCGCCTGCCCGGTGAGCTGGAGGTCGGTGAAGGCGATGTACGCGCAGTACGCGATCGGGCCGGCGAGGAAGAGGACGAGCAGGACGGTGGCGGGGGCGACCGGGAGGGCGCGGGTCAGGGCGGTGCGGACGCGGTGGGGCCGGGTGCGGTGCGGCGGGCGGGGCGAGGGGGACGGTGCTCGCGGTGGGGCGGTGGGCCGGCCCCGCTCCCGCTCGTCCCGCCCACCTCGCGCGCCTCGCCCGCCCTGCCCGTCCCGCCCGTCGTCCTCGTCCTCGGCGAAGCCGGGGCCGGGGTGGGGCGTGGTCGTCATGGGCGGCGGCTCACTTCTCGACCACCTGGTCGTCCGTGGCCGTCCGGAGCTCCTCGTCGTAGCCCTTCGCCGCCTCCTCGACCGACAGGTCGCCCGTCGTGACGCCCTCCATGGCCTCCTGTATGGCGGTGGAGACCCTCGGGTACGCGGGGTAGGCCGGCCGGTAGTGGGTGACGGGGACCAGGCCGGTGAAGAACGCGAGACCGGGCTGGGCCTCCAGGTACGCGGGATCCTCGGCCACGTCCTCGCGGACCGCGATGCCCGCGTTGGCGAGGTACCACTTCTGGGCGTTCGCCTTCGTCTGCATCGCCTCGATGAACGCGAACGCCAGGTCGGGGTTGGCCGCCTTGGCCGGGATCGCCCAGGTCCAGCCGCCGGACATGCTCACCCTGCCGGGTGCCTGGCCCTCCTGCGTCGGCATGGCGGCGAGGCCGAGCTCCTCGGACCAGGTGGGCCACTCGTGACCGGCGCCCTTCCCCCAGTCCTGCGGCAGCCAGGAACCGTCCAGGCCGATGGCGAGCTTGCCCTCCGGGAGGAGTTCGCCCCGCACGTGCGTCTGCATGTTGGGGTCGAGGGCGGCGGAGACGTCCGGCCCGAGCTTCTCCTCGTACACCGTCTCGACGAACGCGAGGGCGTCCTTGAACCCCTGGCTGCCCGCGATCCACTTCTTCGACGCCTCGTCGTAGAGCGGGTCGGTGCGGCCGTCGCCCGTGCCGTACAGGAGCATCTGGAAGGTCTGCATGGTGGCGGCCTCACCGGCGGGTTTCCCGGTGTAGAGGTTCAGGGGGACGACCCCGGGGACCTTCTCCTTGACGGCGCGGGCGGCGGAGAGGATGTCGTCCCAGTTCCTCGGCTGCCAGTCGGCCGGCAGCCCGGCCTTCTCGAAGACCGCCTTGTTGAACCACAGGCCCCGGGTGTCGGTGCCGTCCGGCACGCCGTACGTCTTCCCGTCCTCGGCCTTCGCGGCGGCCTTCGCCGTGTCGACGAAGTGGTCCCAGTCCGGCCAGGCGTCCAGGTACTCGTCGAGGGGCTTGAGGTAGCCGCTGGTGATGTCGGAGTTGATGAGGAAGGTGTCCTCGTAGACCAGGTCCGGTGCCGTCTTCGGGGAGCGCAGCATCTGCTGGACCTTGGTGTAGTACTCGGCGTCAGGGGCCTTGACGGGCACGAACTCGACCTTCTTGCCCGGGTTGGCCTCCTCGAACTCCGCCTTGATCCCGGCCAGGTACTCGTCCATGACCCGGACCTTGTTGTCGGTCGACTGCTTGAAGGAGACCTTCACGGTGTCCGGGTCGCTGCCGGAGCCGCCGCCGCAGGCGGTGAGCGTGCCGGCGGCACCGAGGGTGAGGAGGGCGGCGAGGAGGAGCGGGGGAGCGGTGGCGCGGGGGCGGGCGGCGGTGGGGCGCACGGGCACGACCTCCTGGGGGCCGACGTCTTTGTGGCCGGGGTGCCGGGTACTGCCTGCTCCGTGAACGTAGGAGAGGTGGTCTAGTCAGGTCAATGACCGCGCACCGGCGTGCTGCCGGGTGGCGTAGGGGAAGAGATCGATGTCCCGCCGGGACTCATGTCCCATTGAGACACAACTGGAGGTATCGTTGGACGTCGTGAAGGCGAAGGAGCCCACCGTCCCGGCCGCGACAGCCGGGGAGGACCGCAGGCGGCGCAGGGCGCGGCAGACGCGGAACGCGATGGCGTCCGCCGCCCTGGACCTGGTCCTGGAGCGCGGCCTCGCGGCCGTCACCGTCACCGCCGTGGTGGAGCGCGCCGACGTCACCCGCCGCACCTTCAGCCGCCACTTCACCGGCAAGGAGGACGCGGCCCTCGACTTCGTCCGCGACGACGGCGCCCGCATCAACGCGGCGCTGCGCGCCCGGCCCCCGGGCGAGCCCCCGCTGCTCGCGTACCGCAGGGCCGTGGGCGAGTGGCTGGCCGACACGGAGTACCCCGCCCTGCACCTGCGCCCGCGGATGCGCGAACTGCTCGCCCTGATCGACAGCGAGCCCGCGCTGTTCGCCGCGTACCAGCGCATCCGGGTCGACGCCCAGGAGGAGTCGGTCCGCATCATCGCCGGCCGCCTCGGCAGCGACCCGGCCCGGGACCTGCGCCCGGCCGTCGTCGTGGACACCGCGGCCGGCGTCCTCACCGCCGCCCAGCGCCTGTGGGCGCGCGGCCTGGGGGACGACGACCCGGCCGCCGCGGACCTGCCCGCCCTGCTGGAGCGGGCCTACGACGCGCTGACGGGAGAGGCCGCGGCGGCCGCCCGCGCGGCCACCGGCCGTGAGACCACCGGCGGCGACGCCGCCGGGACAACCGCATAGGAAAGCGAGCACCACCATGAGCACCCCCTCCGTACCCGACTACACCACGGAGTTCGCCGGCCGCACCGCCCTCGTCACCGGCGGCGCCTCCGGCATCGGCCTGGCCACCGCCCGCCGCCTCGCGGCCGGCGGGGCGAACGTCATCGTCGCCGACTTCAACGCCCAGGGCGCCGAGCAGGTCGCCGCCGAGCTGAGGGAACAGGGCTACGGCGCGGCCGCCGTCGCCCTGGACGTGACGAGCCCGGCGTCCGTCGAGGCCGCCGTGCGGTTCGCCGTCGACACCTTCGGCGCGCTGCACCTGGCCGTGAACAACGCGGGCATCGCGGGCCCGGTCACCCCGACCGGCGAGTACGACATCGAGGGCTACGAGCGGGTCATCGCCACCAACCTCAACGGCGTCTTCTACTCGATGCGCTACGAGCTGCCCGCCATCGAGGCGGCCGGCGCGGGCGGCGCGGTCGTCAACGTCTCCTCCGTCATGGGCACCGTCTCCTCCCGCGGCTCGATCGCCTACGTGGCCGCCAAGCACGGCGTGGTGGGCCTGACCAAGACGGCCGCCGCCGAGTACGCCTCGAAGGGCATCCGCGTCAACGCCGTGGGCCCCGGCTTCATCGAGACGCCCCTGCTCGCCGCCGACGAGATGGAGCGGGCCGCGCACGACGCCCTGGTCGCGGCCCACCCGGCCGGCCGCCTCGGCCGCTCCGAGGAGGTCGCCGAGCTGATCGTCTTCCTGCTCACCGAGCGCGCCTCCTTCGTGCACGGCAGCTACCACCTGGTGGACGGCGGCTACACGGCCGTCTGACGGCCGCGTCCCATCGACACCGACGCCGGGCACCGCCGCACGCGGCGCCCGGCGCCCGCCTCCGGTCAGGGGAGCTCCCGGCCCCGCACCCACCGGTACTGGAACTCCGGCCGGCCCACCTGCCCGTACTGCGGGCTGCGCGCGGCCCGGCCCGCCTCGACCAGGTGCTCCAGGTAGCGGCGGGCGGTGATGCGGGAGATGCCGACCGCCTCGGCGACCCCGGTCGCCGTCAGCCCCCCGGAGACGTCCCGCAGGGCCCGGGTGACCCGTTCCAGGGTCGGCCCGCTCAGCCCCTTCGGCAGGGCCGCCGGGCCCGGCGCGCGCAGGGTCGCCAGCGCCCGGTCCACCTCGTCCTGGCCGCTCGCCTCGCCCGCCGCCGCGTGGTACTCCGCGTACCGCACCAGCCGGTCGCGCAGCGTGGCGAACGTGAACGGCTTCAGCACGTACTGCACCACCCCCAGCGACACGCCCTCCCGCACCACCGCCAGGTCCCGGGCCGACGTGACCGCTATGACGTCCGCGTGGTAGCCGGCGGCGCGCAGGCTGCGGGCGAGCTGGAGACCGTGTACGTCCGGCAGGTGCAGGTCCAGCAGGATCAGGTCCACCGGCGACCGGTCCAGCGCACGGCGGGCCTCCGCCCCGGTGTGCGCCTTGCCGACCGCCGTGAAGCCGGGCACCCGGCCCACGTACATCAGGTGCGCGTCGGCGGCGACGGGGTCGTCCTCCACGACGAGGACGCGGATGGGCCCCGTCGGCGCGGCCGGGCGTCTCGGGCCGGTGTGTTTCGGGTCGGTGCTCATACGGCGCCGCCTCCCGGCACGGCGGAGCGGGCGGATGCCTCCTCACGGCTCCGCTCCTCCGTCCGGCTCCCGGCCCGTCCCACGTCTCCGGTCCCTTCCACCTCTGCGGTGTCTCCGCTGTCCCCGCTCTCCCCCACGGTAGGCAACGGCAGCCGCACCTCGAACTCGGCCCCGCCTCCCTCGGCCTCCGCCACCGTCAGGGCGCCCTCGTGACGGCGTACGGTCTGGCGGGCGAGGGCGAGGCCCAGACCGCGGCCGCCGGGCCCGGCCGGCTTGGTGGAGAAGCCGCGCTCGAAGACCGCCTCGGTGAGGTCCGGGTCCACGCCCACACCCGTGTCGGCGACCCGCAGCACCAGTTCGGAACAGCCGCCCTCGACGGCTTCGCCGGTGTAGGCCGTCACCGTGACCCGCGCCCCGGCCGTGCCCTGGGCCGCGTCGACCGCGTTGTCGATCAGGTTGCCGAGGACGGTGACCAGGTCGCGGGCGGGCAGCGAACGCGGAAGCAGACCGTCGTCGATACGGCTGTCCGCCGAGACGACCAGCTCCACGCCCCGCTCGTGACTCTGCGCCGCCTTGCCGAGGAGCAGGGCGGCCAGCACCGGTTCGCTGACCGCCGCGACCACCTGGTCGGTCAGCGCCTGCGCCAGCTCCAGCTCGGCCGTGGCGAACTCGACCGCCTCCTCCGCGCGGCCCAGCTCGATCAGGGAGACCACCGTGTGCAGCCGGTTCGCCGCCTCGTGCGCCTGCGAGCGCAGGGCCTGGGTGAAGCCGCGCTCCGAGTCCAGCTCGCCCATCAGCGACTGGAGCTCGGTGACGTCGCGCAGGGTGACCAGCGTGCCGCGCTGGTGGCCGCCGGTCACCGGGGAGGTGTTCACCACCAGGACGCGGGTGGCCGTCAGGTGCACCTCGTCCACCCGGGGCTCGGAGGCGAGCAACGCACTGGTGAGCGGCACGGGCAGCCCGAGCGCGGCGACCGAACGGCCCACCGCCTCCTCGGACAGCCCGAGCAGCTCCTGCGCGCCGTCGTTGATCAGGGCCACCCGGTACTGCCCGTCCAGCATCACCAGGCCCTCGCGCACCGCGTGCAGCGCGGCCTGGTGGTAGTCGTGCATGTTGCTCAGCTCGGCGGCGTTCATGTTGTGGGTGTGGCGGCGCAGCCGGGCGTTGACCACGTACGTGCCGAGCGCCCCCAGCGCCAGGGCGCCCGCCGCGACGCCGAGCAGCGCGGCGAGCTGCTCCCGCACCCGGGCGCTGATCGCCTCTACCTTGATCCCCGCGCTGACCAGGCCGATCACCCGGCCGTCCGCCAGGACGGGCGCGACCGCGCGGACGGACGGACCGAGCGTGCCGGTGTACGTCTCGGTGAACGCCCGGCCCTCCTGCGCCGGCTCGATGTGCCCCCAGAAACGCTCACCGATCTGGCCGGGGTCGGGGTGCGTCCAGCGGATGCCCTCGGGGTCCATGATCGTGACGAAGTCGACCTCCGTGTCGCGCTGCACCTGGACCGCGTACGGCTGGAGGGCGCCGGTCGGGTCGTCGGTGCCGATGGCCTCGCGCACGGAGGGCGCGTCGGCGACCGCGCGGGCCACGGCCGTCGCCTGCCGGCCCGCCGCCTCCTGGGCCTGGGCGCCGTCGCTCACGTAACTGAAGAGCGCGTATCCGGCGACGACGACCGCGAGCAGCACGGCCTGCACGGCGAAGAGCTGGCCGGCCAGGCTGCGGGGTCCGAGGACGCGGGGGAGGCGCATGCCCACAGTCTGCCTCCGTGTCCCGGCATGAACTAAATGAACGGAAGGGTGACCGGCTTCACAGGCCGGGAGATAGTCACCGCATCCCCCGGGAGCCGTCGCCATGCCTGAACAGGCGCGTTCCCGTAACCGGGAGTCCGCTCCCACCCCCATCCCCGGGAGCGCCGCTCCCGGACTTCCCCGGACGTGAGCCGCACGCCGGTAGATGCCGATGACGTCGTCGAGGAGGGCAGCCGTGGCCAGTACAGCGAAGACGGCACCTGACGCACCCGCAGCGAAAACCAAGCGGGACCGCACGCATTACCTGTACATCTTCGTGATCATCGCGGTGATCCTCGGTATCACCGTGGGCCTCGTGGCCCCGGACTTCGCGGTCGAGCTGAAGCCCATCGGAACGGGCTTCGTCAACCTGATCAAGATGATGATCTCGCCGATCATCTTCTGCACGATCGTGCTCGGCATCGGTTCCGTGCGGAAGGCCGCCAAGGTCGGCGCCGTCGGCGGTATCGCGCTGGTGTACTTCCTGGTCATGTCCGTCGTGGCGCTCGCCATCGGCCTGGTCGTCGGCAACATCCTGGACCCGGGCACGGGCCTCGCCGTCACCGACGCGATCAAGGAGACCGGTCAGGCGCAGGTGGAGCCGGAGGCGAAGGGCACCACCGAGTTCCTGCTCGGCATCATCCCGACCACGTTCGTCTCCGCGTTCGTCTCCGGCGAGGTGCTGCAGGCGCTGTTCGTCGCACTGCTGGCCGGCTTCGCCCTGCAGGCCATGGGCCAGGCCGGTGAGCCGGTCCTGCGCGGCATCCAGCACATCCAGCGGCTCGTCTTCCGCATCCTCGCCATGATCATGTGGCTCGCCCCGATCGGTGCCTTCGGCGCCATCGCCGCGGTCACCGGCTCGGCCGGCATCGACGCCCTGAAGAGCCTGGCCGTGCTGATGATCGGCTTCTACATCACCTGTGTGCTCTTCGTCTTCGTCGTCCTCGGCGCGATGCTGCGGTTCGTCGCCGGCGTCAACGTCTGGTCGCTCTTCAAGTACCTGGGCCGCGAGTTCCTGCTGATCCTGTCCACCTCCTCCTCCGAGTCCGCGCTGCCGCGCCTCATCGCGAAGCTGGAGCACCTGGGCGTCAGCAAGCCGGTGGTCGGCATCACCGTCCCGACCGGCTACTCCTTCAACCTCGACGGCACCATGATCTACATGACCATGGCGTCCCTGTTCATCGCCGACGCGATGGGCACGCCGATGTCGATCGCCGAGCAGATCCCGCTGCTGCTCTTCCTGCTGGTCGCCTCCAAGGGCGCGGCCGGTGTCACCGGCGCGGGCCTGGCGACCCTGGCGGGCGGCCTGCAGTCGCACAAGCCGGCCCTGGTGGACGGCATCGGCCTCATCGTCGGCATCGACCGCTTCATGAGCGAGGCCCGCGCCCTCACCAACTTCGCGGGCAACGCCGTGGCCACCGTCCTGATCGGCACCTGGACCAAGGAGATCGACAAGGAGCGGGTCGACCGGGTGCTCGCCGGCGAGATCCCGTTCGACGAGGCGACCCTCCTCGACGACGGGCACGGCGGGCACGGCCCCTCGGACTCCGCGGACGACAAGGACGAGCCGGCTCCGGCCGCCGGACAGGGCGGGGAGAAGGAGCTGGCGAAGGCGTAGCCGTCACCCAGGGACGCGGCCCCCGGCCGCGTCCCCCACGGCGCCGAACGGTCGAGTGCGTCCCCCCCGTCACTCGGCCGCTCGGCTTCCCGGCCCGGCCGGGCGGGCTCTCCCCTTCCCGCCCGGCCGGGCCGTTCCCGTCGCGACGCGCCCGTTCGTGGAGTGCCTGCGGGCCAGGCACCCGGAGGGCGACTCCTGCCCGGCAGCAACCTGGCGTGAACGAGGAAATCCCCCGAGCAATTGCGCTCGGGGGATTTCTCTGCGTATATTTCATGGTTCGCGACTTCGAAATGTATCGCGCATGAAGAAGTTCAGTAGCCACAGTGTATCCGGCCGGGAGTGGAATTGTCAAACAAGGGCTCGCACAAAGAATTCCCCGACGGTGAATTGCGAACTGAGCAGGAATTCATCGACGGGCTGTACGCGCGCGTGGACGCCCTGCGCGAGGACACCGAGACGTCCGTGTCGGACGCGCTCGCGCAGGGCAGCACCCCGATGCAGGCCCGGCTTGAGCGGGACATCACGGTCGCCGAACGCTCCCAACAGCTCGCCGCGCTGAACGCGGTCGACGGTTCGCTGTGCTTCGGCCGCATCGACCGCACCTCGGGCACCGTCCACCACATCGGCCGGATCGGGCTGCGCGCCGACGACGCCGAGCGCACCCCGGTCCTGATCGACTGGCGGGCCGACGTCGCCCGCCCCTTCTACCTCGCCACCGGCCACACCCCGATGGGCCTGCGCCGCCGCCGGCACCTCACCACCGAGGGCCGCCGGGTCACCGCGCTGCACGACGAGATCCTCGACCTGGGCGACGAGACCCGCACCGGCCACGAGGACCCGACCGGCGACGCCGTGCTGCTGGCCGCGCTGAACTCGGCCCGCACCGGACGCATGGGCGACATCGTGCGGACCATCCAGGCCGAGCAGGACCGCATCATCCGCGCCCCGCACCGGGGCGTCCTGGTCGTCGAGGGCGGTCCCGGCACCGGCAAGACCGCCGTCGCCCTGCACCGCGCGGCCTACCTCCTCTACGAGCACCGCGAACTCCTCGCCCGCCGCGCCGTCCTGATCGTCGGCCCGGGCCCCGCCTTCCTCGGCTACATCGGCGAGGTGCTGCCCTCGCTCGGCGAGACGGGCGTGCTGCTGGCGACCGTGGGCGAGCTGTTCCCCGGGGTGCGCGCCACCGCCAAGGACACCCCGGAGGCAGCCCGGGTCAAGGGCGCCGCCGCCATGGCGGACGTGCTCGCGGCCGTCGTACGGGACCGGCAGGCGCTCCCCGACCCCGTCATCGCCATCGAGCACGACCGCGAGGTGCTCATGCTCGACGACGACCTGGTCCGGGTCGCCCGGGAACGCACCCGCGCGGCGGACCTCCCGCACAACGTGGCGCGCGAGCACTTCGAGGGCCACGTCCTCAACACGCTCACCGACCTGATGGCCGAGCGCATCGGCACCGACCCCTACGACGGCACCAACCTGCTCGACCCCAGCGACATCACCCAGATCCGCGACGAACTCGCCGAGAACCGCGAGGTGTGGGCCGCGATCGACCAGCTGTGGCCCCGGCTCACCCCGCAGCGGCTGGTGGCCGACTTCCTCGCCGGGCCCGACGGGTACGTGTCCGCCGAGGACGCCGACGCGATCCGCCGCCCGGTGACCCGCAGGTGGACCACCGCGGACGTGCCCCTGCTCGACGAGGCCGCCGAACTGCTGGGCGTGGACGACCGGGTGGCGCGGGCGGCGGCCGAGACCGAGCGCGAGACGCAGATCGCGTACGCCCAGGGCGTCCTCGACGTGTCGTACGCGTCCCGCACCTACGAGTTCGACGACAAGGAGGAGGACGACCCGGAGTCCTCGGAGGTGCTCTCCGCGCACGACATCATCGACGCCGAGCGGTTCGCCGAGCGGCAGGAGGAGGACGACCACCGCAGCGCCGCCGAGCGCGCGGCGGCCGACCGCACCTGGGCGTTCGGGCACATCATCGTGGACGAGGCGCAGGAGCTGTCGCCGATGGCGTGGCGGCTGCTGATGCGGCGCTCGCCCACCCGCTCGATGACCCTCGTCGGCGACCCGGCCCAGACCGCCGAGGAGGCGGGTGTCGGTTCCTGGTCGGCCATCCTCGCCCCGTACGTCGAGGACCGCTTCGAGCACACCCGCCTGGGCGTCAACTACCGCACACCCGCCGAGATCATGGAGCTCGCCGCAGGTGTCGTACGAGCCGAGCACCCGGACTTCGAGCCGCCGAGCTCGGTGCGCTCCACGGGGGTGCGCCCCTGGGCCCGCCGGGCCGCGTCCGACCTGCCCGCCGAGGTGGCGAAGGCGGTGGCCGAGCTGACTCCGGCGGAGGGCCGCCTCGCGGTGATCGCACCGCGCGACCTGCACCGGACGCTCGCCGCCCGCCTCGACGGCGTCACGGCGGGCGCCGAGCCGGACCTCACCCGGTCGGTCGTGCTGCTCGACCCCCGGCAGGCCAAGGGGCTGGAGTTCGACTCGGTGCTGGTCGTGGAGCCGGGCCGGTTCGGCACCAGCGACCTGTACGTGGCGCTCACCCGCGCGACCCAGGCGCTCGGCATCGTCCACGCGGAGGACCTGCCGCCGGCCCTGGCGCCGGCCGCGGAGGGGCACTGACCCGCGGGGGCGTGGCCGAGGCCACGCCCCCGCACCGCCCCTACGCCGGGCGCAGCCAGACCGTCGCGAGCGGCGGCAGCGTCAGCCGGACGCTGGCCGGGCGGCCGTGCCACGGCAGGGCCTCCGGCTTGACCGGGTGCCGCGTGCGGATGTCACCGCCGCCGTAGTCCGCCGCGTCCGTGTTGAGGACCTCCTGCCAGGCGGGGACGTCGTCCGGCACACCGAACCGGTACTCGTGCCGGACGACCGGCGAGAAGTTGGACACCGCCAGCAGCGGCGGGCCGTCGTCGCCGAAGCGCAGGAACGCGAGCACGTTGTCCTCCACCGCGTCCCCCACCACCCAGGAGAACCCCGAGGGAACGGTGTCGCGTTCCCACAGGGCCGGGGTGTCGCGGTACACGGTGTTGAGGTCACGGACCAGGTCGCGCACCCCGCGGTGGTCGGGCTCCGCCCCGTAGGCGGGATCCAGCAGCCACCAGTCGGGCCCGTGGCTCTCGGACCACTCGGCGCCCTGCGCGAACTCCTGGCCCATGAAGAGCAGCTGCTTGCCCGGGTGGGCCCACATGAAGCCCAGGTAGGCGCGGTGGTTGGCGCGCTGCTGCCACCAGTCGCCCGGCATCTTCGACACCAGCGAGTGCTTGCCGTGGACGACCTCGTCGTGGGAGATCGGCAGGACGTAGTTCTCGCTGTAGGCGTACACCATCGAGAAGGTCATCTCGCCGTGGTGGTGCTTGCGGTACACGGGGTCCTTGCTCATGTAGCCGAGCGAGTCGTGCATCCAGCCCATGTTCCACTTCAGCCCGAAGCCGAGACCGCCGAAGCCGCCCGGTCCGGTGTGGTGCGTGGCCCGCGTGACACCGTCCCAGGCCGTGGACTCCTCCGCGATGGTGACCACGCCGGGCACCCTGCGGTACAGCGTCGCGTTCATCTCCTGCAGGAACGCCACCGCGTCCAGGTTCTCCCGCCCGCCGTGCTCGTTCGGCACCCACTGGCCGGGCTCGCGCGAGTAGTCCAGGTACAGCATCGAGGCGACGGCGTCGACCCGCAGGCCGTCGATGTGGAACTCCTCGCACCAGTACACCGCGTTCGCCACGAGGAAGTTCCGCACCTCCCGCCGCCCGTAGTCGAACTCCAGCGTCCCCCAGTCGGGGTGCGCGGAGCGCAGCGGGTCCTCGTGCTCGTACAGCGGACGGCCGTCGAACTCGGCCAGCGCCCAGTCGTCCTTCGGGAAGTGCGCGGGCACCCAGTCCATGATCACGCCGATGCCGGACCGGTGCAGGGCGTCGATCAGGTACTTGAAGTCGTCGGGGGAGCCGAGCCGGGCGGTCGGCGCGTAGAAACCGGTGACCTGGTAGCCCCAGGACCCCCCGAAGGGGTGCTCGGCGACCGGCATCAGCTCCACGTGCGTGAAGCCGAGGTCCTTGACGTACGCGGGCAGCTGCTCGGCGAGCTCCCGGTACGTCAGCCCCGGCCGCCAGGACGGCAGGTGCACCTCGTACACCGAGAACGGCGCCTCGTGGGCGGGCCGGTCCGCCCGGTGCGCCAGCCACTCCTCGTCGCCCCACTCGTAGTGGGAGGCGTGGACGACGGAGGACGTGTGCGGCGGGACCTCGGTGCGGCGGGCCATCGGGTCGGCCCGCAGGGTCGTCGTGCCGTCCGGCCGGACGATCTCGAACTTGTACAGCTCGCCCTCGTGTATCGACGGCACGAACAGCTCCCACACGCCCGAGGAGCCGAGCGAGCGCATGGGGAAGCCGGTGCCGTCCCAGAAGTTGAACGTGCCGGCCAGCCGCACACCGCGCGCGTTCGGCGCCCAGACGGTGAAGGCGGTGCCGGTGACTCCCTGGTGCTCCATCGGCCGGGCACCCAGCGCCTGCCACAACTGCTCGTGCCGCCCCTCGCCGAGGAGGTGCAGGTCGAACTCCCCGATGGTCGGCAGGAAGCGGTACGCGTCCTCGGTGTCCTGCACCGTCTCCTCGTACGCGATCAGCAGCCGGTAAGCGTCCGGCACCGCCCGGAGCGGCAGCACGGCCGAGAAGAAGCCGTCCCCGTCGTCGTGCAGTTCGGCCCGCAGCTCGTCCGTGACGACGGTGACCCCGAGGGCGTACGGGCGGAAGGCGCGGAACACCACCCCGCCCGGCGCCGGATGGGCGCCCAGCACGGAGTGCGGATCATGGTGCGTGCCGTGCCGCAGCCGCTCCCGGTCGCCCCCGTCGACGGCGGGGGAGAAGGGGGTGCGCGGTTCGGGGATGCGGGCGGCCTCCGGCCCGGAGTTCCCGGTGGTTCCGGCGCGGGGACCGGGAACCGGCGCCACGGGGGCGGCGCCGGAGGGGCCACCCTGTGCCGGGACCGTGGGACCCCGCTCGGCGAGCACGGCACCGGGCGCCGCCCGGCGGCCGGTCACCGTCCGGGTGGCCGCCGCGTCGTCGGTGGGCAGGTCGGTGGTGATCCCGGCGGTGCCCGCGTCGGCGGTCGTCAGCGCGTCGGCGGCCGCGTCGTCGACGGCGATCCGGTCGACGACGACCTTCTTGACCGTGGTCTTCTTCGCGCCGGTCTTCTTCGCACCGGTCTTCTTCGCGGCCACCTTCTTGACGGTGGTCCTGCCCGAAGCCGTCTTCTTGGCCGAAGCCGTCTTCTTGGCCGAAGCCTTCTTCGCCGCGGCCTTCTTGACGGGAGCCTGCTCCTCCGCAGGGGCCTCCGTGGCGCCCGCGGCCGCGGCGGCAGCGGTCTTCTTCGCCACTGCCTTCTTCGCCACCGTCTTCTTCGCGGTGCCCTTCTTCGCGCCGGCCTTCTTCGCGGCGGTCCTCCCGGCGGCAGCCGCCTCGGCGGGCGCCCCGTTCCCGGTCGCACCGCCCACGGCCGGCCGGCTCTCGTGTTCGTTCGCGGGGGTGCCGTTCTTCTGTGTGCTGTCGTCGGACGGGGGGCGGGGGGTCACAGGTACGGCCTCCTCGGCACAGGCAAGGACGGGGCGGTGGGCGGGACGTTCAGGTGGGATCCTCGTTGGCGGCCAGCCGGCGTATCGCCGCCATCGGTACGGGCAGCCAGTCGGGGCGGTGCCGGGCCTCGTACACGGCCTCGTACACCGCCTTGTCGGTCTCGTAGGCGCGCAGCAGCACGGGATCGGTGCGCGGATCGCGCCCGGCGACCTCCGCGTACCCGGTGCAGTAGGCGGCCCGGCACCCGGAGGCCCAGTTCGCGGCCGTCGCGACCGGGCCGTCGGCGGAAGCAGCGGGCCCGGGGGCCCGCGGGACGGAGTGCGCCGCGTAGTCGAAGGAGCGCAGCATGCCGGCGACGTCCCGCGCGACCGGCTGCGGCATCCGGCGCTCGGCGAGCGGCTTGGACGGCTCACCCTCGAAGTCTATGAGCGACCAGGCGCCGTCCGGGGCGCGCAGGCACTGGCCCAGGTGCAGATCGCCGTGGATGCGCTGGGCCGTCCAGGTGCGGCCCTCCGCCGCCAGGTCGGCCAGCGCCGTGAACGCCGTGCGCAGCCCGGGCGCGTACGGCCGCAGCATCGGCACCGCCTGCGCGGCCAGCTCCAGCCGCTCGGTCATGCCGTCCACCAGCAGCTCCAGCTGCTGCCGCCCGAGGGTGACCGTGGGCAGCGCGCGCGCCAGCGAGGTGTGCACCTCCGCCGTGGCCCGCCCGAGGGCCCGCGCCTCCGCGGTGAAGTCCTCGCCCTTGGCGAGTTCCCGCAGGGCCAGCTCCCAGCCGTCGGCCGCGCCCTGCAGGTACGGCTGCAGCACACCGAGGACGTACGGCTCGTCGGCCGGGGAGAGGTCCGCCAGCAGCCAGCCCGCGGGGGCCGGGACGCGCGGGCAGCCCTCGCGGGACAGCGCCAGCGGCAGCTCCAGGTCCGGATTGGTCCCGGGGACGATCCGCCGCAGCAGCTTGAGAATGAACGTATCGCCGTACACGATCGAGGAGTTGGACTGCTCCGCCGTCATCAGGCGCGGGACCAGCCCGGCACGGACGTCCTGGCGCGGGTCCCGCTCGAAGCGCAGCTCGCCGACGCGGGCCCCGGTGCGCAGCGCCTCCAGGAGCACCTCGGCGGGCCGGGGGTCGTACAGCGCCTCGTACACCGTCCGCCCGGCCAGCGGGCCCTCCTCCAGGTGCCCGATGAGCGCGGGCGCGAGCCGCGGCGGCAGGGTCCCGCGCACGCCGAGCAGCAGCTGGTAGCAGTCAGCGGGGTGCGGCAGGGCGCCCTGGGTGGGCAGGAGCGGCTGGTGGGCCCGCACCACGAGGTGGAGCAGCCCCAGCTTGGCGCGCACGGGGAGCAGTTCGGTCGCCGCGACGAGCGTGAAGTGGCTGACCGGACGGCCCTTGCCGGCGAACCAGCGCTGCCGCGGCAGCCACTCGCGCAACAGCGGGTCCAGCGACGCGAGCAGCCCGGGGCCGACGCCGGGGCTGCCGGTCGTCGCTGCTGCGGAGTACGCGGAGTGGGTGGCGGCTTCCGACATGGCGTCGTGTCCTTTCCCCGGTGACCGTGACCCGGAAGACCGGAAGACCAGGGGAGTCGGGGTGTTACTGATGCGTGCCCCGGGCGGGGCGGGCAAAACCGCCCCGCCCGGGATCCACGCGGTGACTAGGCGGTGTCCTTGCGCAGGCGGAACCAGTAGAAGCCGTGGCCCGCGAGGGTGAGCAGGTACGGCAGTTCGCCGATGGCGGGGAAGCGGACCCCGCCGATCAGCTCGACGGGGTGGCGGCCGTCGAAGGCGCGCAGGTCGAGCTCGGTGAACTGGGCGAAACGGGAGAAGTTGTTCACGCACAGCACCAGGTCGTCCCCGCCCTCCTCGGTCGACGGGGCCTCCCGCAGGAAGGCCAGGACGGCCGGGTTGGACGAGGAGAGCTCGGTGTAGGAGCCGAGACCGAAGGCGGGGTTCTGCTTGCGGATCTCGATCATGCGGCGGGTCCAGTGCAGCAGCGACGAGGGGCTGCTCATGGACGCCTCGACGTTGGTGACCTGGTAGCCGTAGACCGGGTCCATGATGGTGGGCAGGTAGAGGCGGCCCGGGTCGCAGGAGGAGAAGCCGGCGTTGCGGTCGGGGGTCCACTGCATGGGGGTGCGCACGGCGTCGCGGTCGCCGAGCCAGATGTTGTCGCCCATGCCGATCTCGTCCCCGTAGTAGAGGATCGGGGAGCCGGGCAGGGACAGCAGCAGCGCGGTGAACAGCTCGATCTGGTTGCGGTCGTTGTCCAGGAGCGGGGCGAGGCGGCGGCGGATGCCGATGTTGGCGCGCATGCGCGGGTCCTTGGCGTACTCCGCGTACATGTAGTCGCGCTCCTCGTCGGTGACCATCTCCAGGGTCAGCTCGTCGTGGTTGCGCAGGAAGATGCCCCACTGGCAGTTCGTCGGGATGGCCGGGGTCTTGGCGAGGATCTCGGAGACGGGGTAGCGGGACTCGCGGCGCACGGCCATGAAGATGCGCGGCATGACGGGGAAGTGGAACGCCATGTGGCACTCGTCGCCGCCGGAGCGGAAGTCGCCGAAGTAGTCGACGACGTCCTCCGGCCACTGGTTCGCCTCGGCCAGCAGCACCGTGTCCGGGTAGTGCGCGTCGATCTCCTTCCGCACCCGCTTCAGGAACTCATGGGTTGCCGGAAGGTTTTCGCAGTTGGTTCCTTCCTCCTGGTACAGGTACGGCACGGCGTCCAGCCGGAAGCCGTCGATGCCGAGGTCGAGCCAGAAGCGGAGGGCGGAGACCATCTCCTCCTGCACGGCCGGGTTCTCGTAGTTGAGGTCCGGCTGGTGGGAGAAGAAACGGTGCCAGAAGTACTGCTTGCGGACCGGGTCGAAGGTCCAGTTGGAGGCCTCGGTGTCGACGAAGATGATCCGGGCGTCCTGGTACTGCTTGTCGTCGTCGGCCCAGACGTAGTAGTCGCCGTAGGGACCGTCCGGGTTGTTGCGCGACTCCTGGAACCACGGGTGCTGGTCGCTGGTGTGGTTCATGACGAAGTCGATGATCACACGCATGCCCCGCTGGTGGGCGGCGTCGACGAACTCCACGAAGTCGGCCAGGTCCCCGAACTCGGGGAGCACCGCGGTGTAGTCGGAGACGTCGTAGCCGCCGTCGCGCAGCGGGGACTTGAAGAACGGCGGGAGCCACAGGCAGTCCACGCCCAGCCACTGCAGATAGTCGAGCTTGGCGGTCAGACCCTTGAGGTCGCCGACACCGTCGCCGTTGCTGTCCTGGAAGGTGCGCACCAGCACCTCGTAGAAGACGGCGCGTTTGAACCACTCCGGGTCACGGTCCCGGGCGGGGGTGTCCTCGAACTTGTCCGAGACGGGCTCATTGACGATCATTTTGCGGGTGACCCTCCGATCTGCGGGTTGGACGGTCGCAGGAGGGTCAGTACGTGCGCGGGCGTGCGGCCCGGTTCCAGACGCACGTAGTTGCTCCTGCCCCAGTGGTAGGTCTCGCCGGTGAGCTCGTCGCGCACCGGAACGGACTCGTGCCAGTCCAGGCCGAGTTGCGGCATGTCCAACGAGACGGTGGCTTCCTGGGTGTGGTGGGGGTCGAGGTTGGCGACCACCAGCACCGTGTCGGAGCCGGCACGCTTGGAGTAGGCGATCACCGACTCCTGGTCCGCGTGATGGAAGTGCAGGTCCCGCAGCTGTCGCAGGGCCGGACTGTTCCGGCGGATCTCGTTCAGCCTGCGCAGCAGCGGGGCGATGCTGCGGCCCTCGCGTGTCGCGGTGTCCCAGTCGCGGGGGCGGAGCTGGTACTTCTCGGAGTGGAGGTACTCCTCGCTGCCGGGTTTGGCGGGGGTGTTCTCGCAGAGTTCGTAGCCGCTGTAGACGCCCCAGGTGGGGGAGAGGGTGG
>NZ_JAVRHI010000524.1:0-3394 GCF_034105845.1 Streptomyces sp. CRN 30
GCGTGGGTCGGCGACGTTCCAGGTTAGCTTCACCATTCGGCACACAGAAACCGGAGAAGTAGTGCCTACGATCCAGCAGCTGGTCCGGAAGGGCCGGCAGGACAAGGTCGAGAAGAACAAGACGCCCGCACTCGAGGGTTCGCCCCAGCGTCGTGGCGTCTGCACGCGTGTGTTCACGACCACCCCGAAGAAGCCGAACTCGGCCCTGCGTAAGGTCGCGCGTGTGCGTCTGACCAGCGGTATCGAGGTCACTGCTTACATTCCGGGTGAGGGACACAACCTGCAGGAGCACTCCATCGTGCTCGTGCGCGGCGGCCGTGTGAAGGACCTGCCGGGTGTTCGCTACAAGATCATCCGCGGCTCGCTCGACACCCAGGGTGTCAAGAACCGCAAGCAGGCTCGCAGCCGCTACGGCGCCAAGAAGGAGAAGTAAGAATGCCTCGTAAGGGCCCCGCCCCGAAGCGCCCGGTCATCATCGACCCGGTCTACGGCTCTCCTCTGGTGACCTCCCTGATCAACAAGGTGCTGCTGAACGGCAAGCGCTCCACCGCCGAGCGCATCGTCTACGGCGCCATGGAGGGTCTGCGTGAGAAGACGGGCAACGACCCGATCATCACGCTGAAGCGCGCGCTTGAGAACATCAAGCCCACCCTTGAGGTCAAGTCCCGCCGTGTCGGTGGTGCGACGTACCAGGTCCCGATCGAGGTCAAGCCCGGTCGTGCCAACACGCTCGCGCTGCGCTGGCTCGTCGGTTACTCCCGCGCCCGCCGCGAGAAGACCATGACCGAGCGCCTCCTCAACGAGCTTCTCGACGCTTCGAACGGCCTCGGTGCGGCCGTCAAGAAGCGCGAGGACACGCACAAGATGGCCGAGTCCAACAAGGCCTTCGCGCACTACCGCTGGTAGTCGCTACCCCCATCGAGACCGAGAGAAGACTGAAGCCTTATGGCTACCACTTCACTTGACCTGGCCAAGGTCCGCAACATCGGGATCATGGCCCACATCGACGCGGGCAAGACGACCACCACCGAGCGGATCCTGTTCTACACCGGTGTGTCGTACAAGATCGGTGAGGTTCACGACGGCGCCGCGACCATGGACTGGATGGAGCAGGAGCGTGGCATCACGATCACCTCTGCTGCCACCACCTGTCACTGGCCGATGAACGACGTCGACCACACCATCAACATCATCGACACCCCGGGCCACGTCGACTTCACCGTCGAGGTGGAGCGTTCGCTCCGCGTGCTCGACGGTGCCGTGACGGTGTTCGACGGCGTCGCCGGTGTCGAGCCGCAGTCCGAGACGGTGTGGCGTCAGGCCGACCGCTACGGCGTCCCGCGCATCTGCTTCGTCAACAAGCTCGACCGGACCGGCGCGGAGTTCCACCGCTGCGTCGACATGATCAGCGGGCGCCTGGGCGCGCAGCCGCTGGTCATGCAGCTGCCGATCGGTGCCGAGGCGGACTTCAAGGGCGTCGTCGACCTCGTGACGATGAAGGCCTTCGTCTGGTCCGCCGAGGCGACCAAGGGCGAGATGTACGACATCGTCGACATCCCGGACACCCACACCGAGGCTGCCGAGGAGTACCGCGGCAAGCTCCTCGAAGCCGTGGCCGAGAACGACGACGAGCTGATGGAGCTGTACCTGGAGGGCACCGAGCCCTCCGTGGACCAGCTCTACGCGGCGATCCGTCGGATCACCATCGCCTCCGGCAAGGGCGACGGCACCACCGTCACCCCCGTCTTCTGCGGCACCGCGTTCAAGAACAAGGGCGTCCAGCCCCTGCTCGACGCGGTCGTGCGTTACCTCCCCTCCCCCCTCGACGTCGAGGCCATCGAAGGCCAGGACGTCAAGGACCCGGAGAAGGTCATCGCCCGCAAGCCGTCGGACGACGAGCCTCTCGCCGCCCTCGCGTTCAAGATCATGAGCGACCCGCACCTCGGCAAGCTCACCTTCGTCCGCGTGTACTCCGGCCGCCTGGAGTCCGGCACCGCCGTGCTGAACTCCGTCAAGGGCCGCAAGGAGCGCATCGGCAAGATCTACCGCATGCACGCCAACAAGCGTGAGGAGATCGAGTCGGTGGGCGCCGGCGACATCGTCGCCGTCATGGGCCTGAAGCAGACCACCACCGGTGAGACGCTGTCCGACGAGAAGAACCCGGTGATCCTGGAGTCCATGGACTTCCCGGCGCCGGTCATCGAGGTCGCGATCGAGCCCAAGTCCAAGGGCGACCAGGAGAAGCTGGGTGTCGCCATCCAGCGTCTCGCGGAGGAGGACCCCTCCTTCCAGGTGCACACCAACGAGGAGACCGGCCAGACCGTCATCGGCGGTATGGGCGAGCTTCACCTCGAGGTGCTGGTCGACCGGATGAAGCGCGAGTTCCGCGTCGAGGCCAACGTCGGCAAGCCGCAGGTCGCGTACCGTGAGACGATCCGCAAGGCCGTCGAGAAGGTCGAGTTCACCCACAAGAAGCAGACGGGTGGCACCGGCCAGTTCGCTCGCGTCATCATCGCGATCGAGCCGATCGAGGGCGGCGACGCCTCGTACGAGTTCGTCAACAAGGTCACCGGTGGCCGTGTGCCGAAGGAGTACATCCCTTCGGTGGACGCGGGCGCCCAGGAGGCCATGCAGTTCGGCATCATCGCCGGCTACGAGATGACCGGTGTGCGTGTGACGCTGCTCGACGGCGCCTACCACGAGGTCGACTCCTCCGAGCTGGCGTTCAAGATCGCCGGTTCGCAGGCCTTCAAGGAGGCCGCGCGCAAGGCCAGCCCCGTGCTGCTCGAGCCGATGATGGCCGTCGAGGTCACGACGCCCGAGGACTACATGGGCGACGTCATCGGCGACATCAACTCCCGCCGTGGCCAGATCCAGGCCATGGAGGAGCGGGCCGGTGCCCGCGTCGTCAAGGGCCTCGTGCCGCTGTCGGAGATGTTCGGCTACGTCGGCGACCTCCGCAGCAAGACGTCGGGTCGCGCAAGCTACTCGATGCAGTTCGACTCCTACGCCGAGGTTCCGCGGAACGTCGCCGAGGAGATCATCGCGAAGGCCAAGGGCGAGTAACGAGGCTCCGTTCAACGGACCCCGTTCACACGCTTTAGGCTTGACTCCGGAGCCTGCATCAGGGCATTCCGCCGCCGACCGGCCATGAGCCGTGCGGCAGGCGGGATGCCCCCGGGCACCGGGCTATCCAGCAAAGATCACCTGGCGCCGATGAAGCAAGGCGTTCAGAACCACTCCACAGGAGGACCCCAGTGGCGAAGGCGAAGTTCGAGCGGACTAAGCCGCACGTCAACATCGGCACCATCGGTCACATCGACCACGGTAAGACGACCCTCACGGCCGCCATTACCAAGGTGCTGCACGACGCGTACCCGGACCTGAACGAGGC
>NZ_JAVRHI010000525.1:0-5111 GCF_034105845.1 Streptomyces sp. CRN 30
CCGAGCCGGACGGCTCGGGCCCACACCCGTTTCTCCCGGATCCCGCTCAGGCTTCCGGCGGCGTGTACGCCCGGGCCGCCTCCGAGGCCGTCGGCTCGCGCACCACCCGCATACCGCCCGTCACGGCCTTGTCGGGCTTGAGGACGACGCTCTCCCTGGAGGTCGGGACCTCGGGGTCGCTGAAGTCCTGGCGCACCCCGAAGCCGTTGTCGAAGGCGTCCAGCGAGAGCAGCGCCTCGCCGACGCCCTCGCGGGTGAGGTCCTTCGCGGCGCACGCCTCCTTCAGCGCCTCGGTGAAGACGCCGGCGGCGGTCCAGCCGGCGACGACGCCGTTGTCGAGGGAGTCCTCCGGGTAGGCCGCCTTGTAGTCGGCCACGAGTTGTTTCGCCCGGTCCGTGTCCGCGCCGATGGGCAGCGAGGGCGAGGCGACGTAGTAGTTCCTCATCAGCGCCGGGCCCGCCTGCGTGGCGAGGAGCTGCGGGGAGAAGGCGGAGTTGTTGCCGATGACCGGTACGTCGAAGCCGCCGGCCGCGGCGACGCCGACGAGCGAGGCCGCCTGGCGCGGGCCCGCGCTGATCACGACCGCCTTCACACCCGCCTTCTTGAGGGCGGCGACCTGGGCGGTCATGTCGTTGTCGGTCGGCTTGATCTTCTGCTCGACGAGCGTGAGGCCGGCCTCCCGGGCCATGTGCCGGGAACCCTCCACGGCGCTCTCGCCGTAGTCGCCCTCGAAGTAGACGTGGCCGACCTTGTCGCCCGCCGCGATGCCCTCCTCCTTCATCAGGAAGTCGATGGCGTTGATCGTCTCGACGTCGTACGTGGAGCCGATGACCCGGATGTAGGGGCTGCCGAGCAGCGAGTGGGCCCACGCCTGCGGCAGCACCAGCGCCTTGTCCCGGTCCTCGACGCGCTGTTCGACGGCGGCGACGAACGGCGAGCCGAGGAACTGCGGGAAGCCCAGCACCTCCGGCTCCAGCTCGGTGTACGCGGCGACGGCCCGCTGCGGGTCGTAGCCGTGGTCCCGCACGGTGAGGGAGATCTTGTGGCCGCAGACACCCCCGTCGGCGTTGAGCTGCTCGAAGTACAGCTGCTGGGACTGGGTGACGCTCTTGCCGAGCGTGGCGTACACACCGGTCATGTCGGTGAGCAGGCCCAGCTCGATCGTGCCGCCCGAGATCCCCTTCCCGGTGCGTACGCCGCCGGTGGCCCGCTCCCCGGCACCGCCGTCCCCGGCCTTCGCGCTGCACCCGGACAGCACCAGCAGTGCCGCGAGCGCCCCGGCGGCCGCTCTGGCCGTGCCGGCCGCGGATGTCGTCCTCATCGTTCCTCCCCTGGGGTGTGCCTGACCTCGGCGCGTCGCCGGGCGGCCACCCTGACCAGGCCGCCCGGCAGGAAGAGCACCACCGCCACGACGGCGGCGCCGTACAGGTACCGGGACGCCTCGCCCGGTGCGATCCCGCCCGTGCCGGGGGCGGAGACCAGGGGCAGCGCGTCGCTGTAGCGGGTCAGCAGCTGCGGCAGCAGGGAGACGAAGAACGCCCCCACCACCGCGCCGGACACCGAGCCGAGCCCGCCGATGACGATCATCGCGAGGTACTCCAGCGAGAGCGTGATGCCGAAGTGGTCGGGCACCGTCCGCTGGAAGACCAGCGCCAGCAGCACGCCCGCGAGCCCCGCGTACATCGAGGACAGCACGAAGACGGCGGCGCGGTGCCGGGCGACCGGCACGCCCATCACCCCGGCGGCGACGCGGTGGTCGCGGATGGCGTTCAGGGCGCGGCCCGGCCGCCCCCGCAGCACCCCGCGGGCGAACAGCGCACCGCCGAGCAGCAGCGCGAGCCCGACGTACCAGAGCTTCTCCGCCGCACCGAACGGCACGGCCGCCACCACCAGCTCGCTGTCGTCGAAGCGGAGGCCGAACAGGCTCAGCGGCGGTACGTCACGGCCGTTGAAGCCGCCGGTCAGTTCGCGGGCGTTGAACAGCACGTGCTGCCCGATGAAGATCAGCGCGAGGGTGGCGATGCCCAGGTACGCACCGCGCAGCCGCCCGGCGATGGGGCTGAACAGGCCGCCCGCGGCCCCGGCGAGGAGCACGGCCAGGACGGCGGCGAGCCAGGTGGGCAGCCCGAGGCCGACGAGACCGTCGCCGCCGCCGTCCCCGGCCAGCACGCAGTACCCGTACGCCCCGACCGCGAGGAAGAAGGCGTGGCCCATGGAGAGCTGACCGGTCGCGCCGGTGAGGAGGTTGAGGCCGATCGCCCCGATCGCCGCCGCCATCGCGAAGAGTCCGGCTTGGAGCCAGAAACGGTCCAGGTAGAACGGGAGCGCGAGCAGCAGGGCGGCGAAGGCCGTCCACACGAGGGCGCGGGTGCCGGGGAGTCTCCGTGCGGGCCCGCCGCCGGCCGTACGGGGCGCGCCCTTCCCGGTGGCCAGGACGTCAGACACGGGCGAGCTCCTTCGTGCCGAACAGTCCCGCGGGCCGGACCAGCAGGACGGCGGTCATCACCAGGTAAGGGGCGAGATCGCCCAGGCCGCGGCCGAGGAAGGCGAGGTCGCTCTGGTAGCCGGTGGCCAGCGACTCGGTGATCCCGACGATCAGTCCGCCGACGAGGGCGCCGGTGGTGGAGTCGAGCCCGCCGAGGATCGCGGCGGGGAAGGCCTTCAGCGCGGCGAGCGAGGTGGCCCGTTCCAGGCCCGGGGTGGGGAAGACGGTCAGGAACAGCGCGGCGACGGCCGCGAGCCCGCCCGCCACGGCCCAGGCGCCCAGCGACACCCGGCTGAGCCGGACGCCCATCAGCGCGGCCGTCTCCGGGTTCTCGGCGGCGGCCCGCATCGCCACGCCCCAGGAGGTGTACCGGAAGGCGAGCAGGAACACGCTGATCAGCAGCCCGGCGGCCACGAACGCGGCGATGCGCGTGTGGGCGAGGGAGACCGGCCCGAGGCTGAGGACCGCGTCGCCCCAGGGGTCGCCGAGCGCGAGGACGTCCGTGCCGATGCGGCGGGTCAGCTCGGTGGTGAGCAGGATGTCCACGCCGATCGTGACGATGGCGAGGACGCTGTGGTCGGCGCCCCGGTAGCGGCGCATGACCAGGAACTCCACGGCCGCCCCGACGACCGCGGCGCCCGCGATCCCGACGAGCAGCGCGGGCCAGAAGCCGAGGTCGTCGTGGAGGACGGCGGTGACGTAACCGCCGGCCAGCAGCAGGGAGGCGTGGGCGAAGTTGACGACCTCGGTGGCCCGGAAGATCACCACGAAGCCGAGGGCGATGAGCGCGTAGACCGAGCCCAGGGAGACACCGTTGAGGAGGAGTCCGGCGAACGTGCTCATCCCTCCCTCGCCTCCCCCAGGTAGGCGCGGACCACGGCGGGATCGTTCTGTACGTCGCCGGGGGCGCCGTCCGCGATCCTGCGGCCGAAGTCCAGGACGGTCACCGTGTCGGCGAGCCGCATCACCACTCCCATGTCGTGCTCCACCAGGACGATCGAGATGCCGAGGCTGTCGCGCACCCCCGCGATGACGGCGGCCGTACGGCGCCGCTCGTCGGCGGTCATGCCCGCGACGGGCTCGTCGAGGAGCAGCACCGTCGGCTCCATGCACAGGGCGCGGGCCAGTTCGGCGAGCTTCTGCCGCCCGTACGGCAGGGAGCCGGCCGGCCGGTCCAGGCAGTCCGCGACACCGACGAACGCGGCGATCTCGCGGACGCGGGCCCGGTGCCGGCGCTCCTCGCGCGCGGCCGAGGGCAGCCGCAGCCCCGCCGCGAGGAACCCGGTGCGGGTCAGCCGGTGCCGGCCGAGCAGCAGGGCGTCCTCGACCGTGGTGTGCGGGGGCAGCGCGAGGTTCTGGAAGATGCGGGCCACCCCCAGGTCCGCGATGCGGTGCGCGGGCAGTCCGGTGAGTTCCTTCTCGCCGAGCCGGACGCTGCCCGCGGTGGCACGGTACACACCGGTGAGGACGTTGAAGCAGGTCGACTTGCCGGCGCCGTTGGGCCCGATGAGGGCGTGGACGGTGCCCGGGCGGACGGTGAACGTGACGCCGTCGAGGGCGGTGAGGCCGGCGAAGCGCACGGTCAGGTCGCTGACGTGGAGCGGGAGGACGCCGGCGGTCGGCGGTGCGGAGGAGGTCATGCGTGCGCTCACCCCTCCCACCGGGACAGCGCGGGCAGGGTGCCGCGGGCGGACGGCGCGTCGGCGGCCGCGTCCTCGTCGACCACGCCGAGGTAGCGGCGGCGCACCTCGTCCGAGGCGGCCAGTTCGCCGGCGGGCCCGGAGAGGGCCACCTCGCCGACCTCCAGGACGTACGCCCGGTCGGCGAGCCGCAGCGCGATCGCGGCGTTC
Organism: Streptomyces sp. CRN 30; assembly: GCF_034105845.1. Lineage (NCBI taxonomy): Bacteria > Bacillati > Actinomycetota > Actinomycetes > Kitasatosporales > Streptomycetaceae > Streptomyces > Streptomyces sp. CRN 30. Next base: position 4,336 of record NZ_JAVRHI010000525.1, read on the forward strand.
TGCTCGACGAGCAGCACGGACGTGCCCCGGCTGTTGATCTCCCGCACGGTGTCGGCGATCCGCTCGGCCATCAGCGGGGCGAGACCGAGGGACGGCTCGTCGAGGAGCAGCACCCTCGGGGCCGCCATCAACGCCCGGGCGACGGCGAGCATCTGCTGTTCGCCGCCGGAGAGGAGGCCGGCGCGCTGCCGGCCGCGTTCGGCGAGGACGGGGAAGAGCTCGTGGACGCGGCGCAGGGCCGCCGCCCGTGCCGTACGTCCCCGGGAGCTGCCGAAGCCGCCGGCGCGCAGGTTGTCGGCGACGGTCATCCGCGCGAACACCTGCCGCCCCTCCGGCACCTGGCACACCCCGGCGGCGACCACGCGGGCGGGCGGCAGCCCGTCGAGCCGCCGGTCGCCCAGGGTGACCGTGCCGCCGGTGACCGTGCCCCCGTGGAAGGCGAGGGTCCGGCTGACGGCCCGCAGCAGGGTGGACTTGCCCGCGCCGTTGCCGCCGAGCACCGCCACCACGGCCCCCTCGGGCACCTCCAGCGACACCTCGCGCAGCGCGCGTACGGGTCCGTACCCCACCGACAGGTCCCGTACGACGAGTCCCGCGCCGCCACCACCCATGAACGCTCCCCGCCCCACCGGGCCGGCCCGGTGTGCTCACCAGACACACGAGTTGTGTGTGCGGCGCTCACGACAGCACCGGCGCGACGGGCGCGTCCACGGGCGGGTGCGGAGTCGCTGCGGGTGACCAGCGGGTCCGGTCGCTCGTTGTGCGCGCGCACAACG
>NZ_JAVRHI010000526.1:0-4984 GCF_034105845.1 Streptomyces sp. CRN 30
GCCGCGGAGCGCCGGGGCACGGAGCTGGCCGCCGCCCGTGCCGCCGCGGCCGGGATCACGTTCGGCGCCTGCCCCGACGCGGCGGAGCTGCCGGACACCATGCGCTGCGGCAAGGTCTCCGTCCCGCTCGACTACGCGCGCCCCGGCGGCGAGCGGATCGAGCTGGCCGTCGGCCGGGTCCGCGCCACGGGCAAGAACCCGCGGGGCGGCGGGCGGGCGGTGGCCCGGCAGGGCGCGCTCGTCTACAACCCGGGCGGGCCCGGCGCCTCAGGGCTGCACTTCCCGCTGATCGGCATGGTGCCCGAGTGGAAGCGGCTGGCGGCGGCGTACGACCTGGTCGGCTACGCGCCGCGCGGGGTGGCGCCCTCCGCGCCGCTGTCCTGCCAGGACCCGAAGACGCGCTTCAAGGGTCCCCGGCCCGCCCCGGAGCAGCCCTCGGACGCGTACAAGCGGGAGCGGGCCGCCGAGGCCGAGGCGTACGCGCGTGGCTGCGCGGAGCGGACCGGCGACGCGCTGCGGCACTTCCACTCGCTCAACAACGCCCGGGACCTGGAGGTGATCCGGGCCGCGCTCGGCGAGCGGAAGCTGACCTTCATGGGGGCGTCGTACGGCACGTACTTCGGCGCGCTGTACGCGGAGCTGTTCCCCGGGCACGTACGGCGGATGGTGTTCGACTCGGTGGTGAACCCCGACCCCGAGCGCGTCTGGTACCGCAACAACCTCGACCAGTCCGCCGCGTTCGAGCACCGCTGGCGGGACTACAAGAAGTGGATCGCCGCGCACGACGGCGTGTACGGGCTCGGCGACACCCCGCGCGAGGTGCAGCGCGCCTACGAGCGGGCGAGCGCGCGGCTGGCCGAGCGCCCGGCCGGCGGCACGGTGGGCCCCGCCCAGCTCCAGAGCGCGTTCCTCAAGGCGGGCTACTACGACGACCACTGGCCGCACCGGGCCCGCGCGCTGTCGGCCTATCTGAAGGGGGACGACGGGCCGCTGGCGGAACTGGCGGGCCGGCACCCGGAGGCGGCGGCCGGAGCGGAGAACTCCGGCGCGGTGTACACGGCCGTCGAGTGCAACGACGCGCCCTGGCCGACCGACTTCGCCGTCTGGGACCGGGACAACACGCGTCTCGCCCGCCGCGCGCCGTTCGAGACGTGGGACAACGTGTGGACCAACCTGCCCTGCGCCTACTGGCGGGCGCCTCGGCAGCGGCCCCTGGATGTGCGGACCGCGCCGGGCGAGCTGCCGCCGGTGCTCGTCCTGGCCGCCGAGCGGGACGCGGCCACGCCGTACGAGGGCGCGCTGGAGCTGCGGCGCCGGCTGGCGGGCTCGGTGCTGGTCACCGAGCGGGACGCCGGTACCCACGGCATCGCGGGCGGGCCGAACGCGTGCGTCAACGCCCATCTGGAGGCGTACCTGCTGGAGGGCCGGCTGCCGGCGCAGGACGCGTCCTGCGCCGGGCGCCGGGCCCCGATGCCGGCCCCGGGGAGCTGACCGGGAGAGCCGGCCCCGGAGAGCCGTCCGGAAGAGCCGGCCCGGCGGAGCGAGCGTCTCAGGCGAGCCCGGCCACCAGTTCGCCGATGTCCTTGCGGCGCCCGGTGTAGAACGGGACCTCCTCGCGGACGTGGCGGCGGGCCTCCGAGCCGCGCAGGTGGCGCATGAGGTCGACGATGCGGTACAGCTCGTCGGCCTCGAAGGCGAGCATCCACTCGTAGTCGCCGAGGGAGAACGAGGCGACCGTGTTGGCGCGCACGTCGGGGTAGCCGCGGGCCATCTTGCCGTGGTCTGCGAGCATCTTGCGGCGCTCGTCGTCGGGGAGCAGGTACCACTCGTAGGAGCGCACGAAGGGGTAGACGCTGATGTAGTTCCGCGGCGTCTCGTCGGCGAGGAACGCCGGGATGTGCGAGCGGTTGAACTCGGCGGGGCGGTGCAGCGCCATGTTCGACCACACCGGCTCCAGGGCGCGGCCCAGCTTCGTGCGCCGGAAGAGGTTGTACGCCTCCTGGAGCTGGTCGGCGGTCTCGGCGTGCCACCAGATCATCAGGTCGGCGTCGGCGCGCAGCCCGGAGACGTCGTAGGTGCCGCGGACCGTGACGTCCTTGGCGGCGAGCTGGTCGAACAGCTCCTGGACCTCGTCGGCGTACCCGGCGCGGTCCTCGGGGAGCGCGTCCTTGAGCTTGAAGACGGACCAGAGGGTGTAGCGGATGACCTCGTTGAGGTCCTTGGCCAGCTTGCCCTTGTTGGGGATGCGCTCGGCGGCGGGGGTGGAGGCGTCGTCACTCATGGCCTTATTCTCCCGCTCCGCCGTGCAGGCTCCGCACCGGGTGGGCGGTGAGTTCTTCCACACCGCTCAGGTCTCCGTGGAGCTGGTCGACGGCCGCGTACGCGCTCGCGATCGACGCCGGGACGCCGACGCCGTCGTAGGCCGCGCCGCAGACCGCGAGGCCGGGGAGTTTCGCGACGTGTTCGCGGACGCGCGCCACGCGCGCGTGGTGGCCGACGGGGTACTGCGGCAGTCCGTCCCGCCAGCGGGTGACGCGGGTGGCGACGGGCGCGGCGGCGAGACCGGTGGCCTCTTCGATGTCGCGGCGGGAGACGTCGACCAGGGCGGCGTCGTCCCGGCCGAGGATCTCCGTCTCGCCGTGGCGGCCGACCGAGGCGCGCAGCACGACCAGGTCCGGGTCCTCGGCGTCGATCCAGCCCCACTTGCGGGAGGCGAAGGTGGACGCCTTGATGGTGTGTCCGTCGACCGGCGGCACCAGGAAGCCGCTGCCCTCGGGGAGGACGGCGGCGTCCGCGCGGCGGTAGGCGAGGGTGATCAGCGCCATGGAGGCGTACTCGACGGCGGTCAGCTCGGCCGCGGCGGCGGGGGCCTCGGCGCGCAGCAGGGCGGAGGCGGCCGGGGCGGGCACGGCGACGATCACGCCGTCGGCCTCCAGCACGCGGTCGCCCGCGGTGACGCGCCAGCCGGTGGGCGCGGTCCGCCGCACCTCCGTGACCGGCGTGTTCAGCAGGATCTCGGCGCCGCGCGCGCGGACCGTGTCGACGACGGCCACGGGCAGCGTGCCGATGCCGCCCTCGATGCCCATGAAGACGGGCCCGCCCGGCTGGGGAGCGGCGGCCGTGCGGCCCTGGATCGCGCGGACCGCCTCGGTGAGGGAGGTGTGCTCCCGCGCGGCGTCGAAGAGCTGCGGTACGGCGGAGCGCATGGAGATGCGGTAGGCGTCGCCCGCGTAGACCCCGCCGAGCAGGGGTTCCACGAGCCGGTCGACGACCTCGCGGCCGAGCCGCGCCGCGACGTACTCCCCCACCGCCACGTCGTCGCCGACCTCGGTGGGCGGCAGTTCCGCGTCGCGCTCGATGCGGGCGAGGCCCTCCGCGGAGACCACGCCGGACAGGGCGGCGGCGGTGCCGGGGACGCCCATGACGTGGCCCTTGGGCATGGGGCGCAGCGCGCCGCGGGTCCACAGGGCGGCCGTCGCGGTGGCCGGCGGCTGGAGGCGGTCGGCGAGACCGGCCTCGCGGGCGAGACCGACGGCCTCGGGGCGGCGGGCCAGCAGCGACTCGGCGCCGAGGTCGACGCGGACGCCCTCGATCTCCCCGGCCAGCAGCTTGCCGCCGACCCGGTCCGACGCTTCGAGGACGGTCACCCGCGCGCCGCGCCCCAGCAGCCGGTGCGCGGCGGCCAGGCCGGCGATACCGGCTCCGATGACGACGACATGGCCCGTGTCCGCACGGGCCCCGCTTGCGTTCATGGTTCCACCCTGCCAGACGGCACCGACAGTCCCGCCAGGGCCGGACGGCCCCGGTGTCCGGCGGCGGTACCGGCCCGGCGGTGTCCGGGGCGAGTCCGGACCGTGACCGCATCGGGACCGCCGCGCTCCAACGTTCCGGTCCGCCGCGGCGTCGAAGGAGCACCAGTCGTTCACGACCCGGGGGTGGCCCATGCGCACACACCGTTCCGCACGTCCCGTACCGGCCCTGGCCGCGCTGCTGCTGGCGGCGGCCCTCGCGCTGACCGGATGCTCGGCGGGCGACGGCGCCTCGGACAGCGGCGGGGACAAGGGGGCCGCCGCCGGCTCGGGCGCGCAGGCTCCCGCCGACGGCGCGCAGGAGGAGGCCGGGGGCGCGAAGGAGGAGGCCGGGGGCGCCGAGGGGCCCGAGGGGTCGCGGGCCACCGCGCCGTCCGAGACCGACGCGGCACACATCATCCGTACCGCCTCGCTCGACGTGCGGGTCAAGGACGTGTCCAAGGCCCTGGACCGGGCCCGGACCGCCGCCGGGACCGCGGGCGGCTACGTCGGCGACGAGACCACCGAACGCGACGAGGACGGCCGCGAGCACACCCGCGCGGTGCTGCGGGTGCCCGCCGACTCCTACCAGGAGCTCCTCGACGCCCTGGCGGGCACCGGCGAACTGCTGGCGCGCAGCGCCAAGGCGCAGGACGTCACCGACCAGGTGGTGGACGTGGAGAGCCGGATCGCCTCCCAGCGCGCCAGCGTGGCCCGGGTCCGGGAGCTGATGGACCGGGCGACCCGGCTGAGCGACGTGGTGACGCTGGAGAGCGAACTGAGCACGCGTCAGGCCGAGCTGGAGTCGCTGCTGGCCCGTCAGGCGTCGCTGAAGGACCGTACGGAGCTGGCGACGATCACCCTGACACTGTCCGAGCCGCCGGTGCGGGCGGCGGACGACGAGGAGGAACCCACCGGGTTCACCGACGCGCTGGCGGGCGGCTGGGACGCGTTCGTTGCGACGCTGCGCGGGATATCGGTCGTGCTCGGCGCCGTGCTGCCGTTCGCGGCGGTCGCGGCGCTGCTGGCGCTGGTGTGCTACGGCTACGCCAACGCTATCGCCTCACTTCTGCAGTTCATGCTGATCCAGAGCAACACGCCGGATCATCTGCTGGGGCGGGTGAACAGCCTCGGCACCGCGCAGGACGTGACCGGCGATTCGATCGGCGCGCTGGGGCTCGGCGTACTGGGCAGGG
>NZ_JAVRHI010000527.1:0-36021 GCF_034105845.1 Streptomyces sp. CRN 30
CGACGCCGGGGGCCGCGCCCGCCCCGGCCCCGGTGCCGCCGCGGGCGACGGTGGCGGCGGTGGTGCCGCCTCAGGCGACGGCTGCCGACGAGGCGACCCGTCCGGTCGCCTACCGGGAGGTCCTGGTACCGGTCCCGGTCCCCGAGGGGGAGACGGTGCCCCCGGACGCCGTGGTGCGGCCCGCTCCGGCCGGGGAGGAGCCCACCGTGGTCCTGGCGGACCCGGTCGAGGCCGTCGACTACGTCGAGCTGGACCCCGACGGCTTCGAGGAGGCCATAGCCGACCTCTGCCTGCGCGACGCCTGCCTGGACGTCGAGGTCGTCGGCGGCGCCTGCGACCTGGGCGCCGACGTCGTCGGACGTACCCCCGACGGGCGCCGCATGGTCGTGCAGTGCAAGCGCTACGCCGACGGCAACAAGGTCGGCTCGCAGGACATGCAGCGCTTCGGCGGCACCTGCTTCACCGTCCACGAGGCCGACGTGGCGGTCCTCGTCACGACGAGCGACTTCACCGCTCCCGCACTCGACTACGCGCGGCAGTGCGGCATCGTCTGCGTCGACGGCGACGGCCTGCGCGCGTGGACCGACGGAACGGGACCCGTGCCCTGGTCCTGACCTGAGCCCGACTCCTGCCCGCGCACGTCTGTTTCACGGTATTACCGCCCGATGTGATGAACGGCCGCGTCCCGCGTTACCGGAGGTGACGTTCCGTCTGTTGGGGAAGTGTGCGCACCGTGTGGACGGTGTGCGTGACACGCGGATACGAAGCACGGCGGGCGGAACGGTGACAGTGACCACGACGAAGCGGAAAGCCGGGGACGCGACCCGGGAGTGCGGGGAGCGGATCGCCCGGTTCGCCTCCCCGGCCACCCGGCTGCTGCTGGCCGGCGACGGCCTCACCACCAGGTCCCTCCAGGCGTGGGCCTCGGCCGTGCTGACCGTGGGGAGCCTGGCGTGGCGGGTGCGGGACCGCCACGGCCTCCCCGTGGGGATGGCGGCTGACGTCCTCGGCGAGCACGAGCGACTGGTCGTACGCAGAAGCACACTCGTCGACCCGGCCGGCGCGGTCTGGTCGGCCAACGAGGTCGTCGGACGCCTGGACCTGGACGCGAGGGCCACCGCCTGTCTGCAGGGCCCGGGACCCCTCGGCCCCGCACTGCTCGAAGCGGGCGTGAGCGGCGGCCGCTCCCTCCTCGACGTCGGCCGGATGCCGTGGCCGCTCGCCCCCGGGGCCCGCGCCGCCGCCTACCGCCTCTGTCTGCTCCGCCACGGTGACGAACCCCTCTGCGTGGTCCGGGAGATCTTCAACCCGGCGCTGATCGAGACCGGGCTGCGGCCCGAGTGGCGCCGGTGACCCTCCGGCTGTCGGCCCAGGTGGGCATCGTGGGCGCGGGCCCGGCCGGTCTGGTGGCCGCGTGCGTGCTCGCGCGGGCGGGCGTGGACGTGTGCCTGCTGGAGAAGGAGACCCGGGAGGCCGTGGAGCGGCGCGCCAGGGCCGGCCTCGTCGAACACCGCGTCGCCGAGTACCTCGACGGCAGACGGCTCGCCGACGGCCTGCGGACGCACGGCGTGCGGCACGGCTGGTGCGACATGGTGTGCGAGGGCGAACGGCTGCGCGTCGACTACGCCGCCCTGTCCGGCGGGTTCGGCCACTGGGTCTACCCGCAGCAGGCACTGGTGCGCGACCTCGTCACCCGGTCGGAGGCGGCCGGCTGCCGGCCCCGCTTCGGCCGGGCCGTGCACGCCGTCACCGACGTCGCGGACCGCCCGCGCCTCGTCGGCGAGGGCCTGGAGGTCCGCTGCGACTACGTCCTGTGCTGCGACGGCCCCCACAGCCTCGCCGAACGGCTGGCACCCGGGACGGCCCGGGGCTTCCGCTACCCCTACGACTGGCTCACCGCGCTGGTGGAGGTGGACCGCCCCGTCGAGGGGGTGGTGTACGTGGTCCACCCCGACGGGTTCGCCGGCCTCATGCCGCGCACCGGCCACCGCGCCCGCCTCTACCTCCAGGTGCCGTGCGCGGACCGCGCCGACCACTGGAACCCGGAGCGCGTCCGGTCCGCGTTCCGTTCCCGGTCGGGCCCCGTGGCCGACGGCCTCCCCGCGCTGGGCGCCGTCCTGGAGACCGGCGTGCTCCGGATGCGGGGCATGGTCCGGGACCGGGCGGAGGCGGGCCGGGTCCTCTTCGCCGGGGACGCCGCCCACGTGCTGACCCCCAGCGGGGCCAAAGGGCTCAACCTCGCCGTCGCCGACGCGGCCGACGCCGCGCACAGCCTCATCGACCGCATCCGCCACGGCAGCGGCGCCGCACTGGCCGGGTACGCGCGGCGCCGGGCCGCCGAGGCCTGGCAGGTGCAGGAGTTCTCCGACCGGCTCCTCACCCTGCTGCACCTCCCCGAACCGGCGGGCTCCGACCCGCGGTTCCCGCTCCGCCTCCGCCGGGAGCGGATGGGCCACCTCGGCCGGCCCGGCCCCCAGGCGGCGGCCTTCGCCCACTGGTACGCGGGATCCGGCCGCGCCCCCGACCCCCGGGGCCCGGTTCCGGTGGCCGAGGGCATGTGACGGACCGTCCGGAGGCGGGTTTCCGGCCACAGCAGGTGGAACGGGGCCCTTCCGCCTCTGTTCGTGCCACACTGACCCAAGGCCCGCCGCGCATCCCCCGTCGCGGCGGGCCGTCAGCATGCCGCCGCCGGTTCCGGCTCCGCCGGCCGGCCCGCCGGAGCCGGACCGCGGCTCAGCCGTCCAGGCCGAAGAACCCGGCCGCGTAGTAGGGGCCGCACAGGGAGTCGTAACCCTGGCCGGCGGTGCCGCACCGGTCGATGCCGACGCCGGGATCGACCGGCGCCTCATGACCCATCCCGGCGATCAGATAGGTCTCGACCTGCCCGCCGCCGTACACCTGCTCGGTGACGCCGAGGGCCGGGAACGACGTCGAGGACGGGGTCCGCGAGAGGCCGAGGACGTCGGTCCAGCCGTCGCGCTGCTTCTCCAGCGAGTTCCGGTTGATCACCAGGTCGGAGCCGCCGTGCCAGATCTGCACCCGGGGCCGGGCGCCGGTGTACCCGGGGTGGGCGGAGCGTATTCTGTCGCCCCACTGCCGCGGGGTGAGCGAGTTGACGCGCCCCGGGCACGGGGCGAGCAGACCGGTGTCGAAGTAGTCCGCCTCGGTGTCGGCGCACCCGTAGGCCATGCCGAAGAAGACGGCGCCCGCCGCGAAGACGTCCGGGTAGGCGGCGAGCATCACATTGGTCGCGGCGCCGCCGCCGGAGTACCCGGTGGCGTACACCCGGTCCGCGTCGGCGGCGTACGACGTCTTCATGTGGTCGACCATCTGGACCACGGAGAGCGCCTCGCCCTGCCCGGCGCGGGTGCGGTCGGCGGGGTTCCAGGCGCTGAAGCACGTGTGCGGTATCAGGCCGCCGGAGCCGACGTTCTCCTCCTTCTGCTCCGGCAGGACGAGGGTGAAGCCGTAGGCGTCGGCGTACTTGCGCCACCCGGTGTTCACGTCGAGGTCCCGCGCCGAGCCGCCGCAGCCGTGGAAGAGGACCACGACCGGGGCGCCGCTCGTCGCCGACGCGGGGACGTAGGCGAACATCCGCAGGTTGCCCGGGTTGGAACCGAAGGCCGTCACCTCGTGGAAGCCGGTCTGCGCACGGGCGGGACCGGCGGAGAGGAACAGCGCGGCCACCATCGCGGCCAGGGCGACCAGGGCGGTGCCCGGCCGGAACGGTGAGCGGCGGGACCGCGCTCCCGCCGCGCTGCGTACGGGGCTCTGTACGGGGCTGTGTAGGGACATGGACCGCAGCATGGAGCGCGCCGTGCGGCCCGCCATCGGCAAGATGACCGGCCCGGAACACCTTGGCGCGCACCCGCCGCCCGGTGCGGGAACCAACCGACAGGCTTACCGGAAAGTATTGACTTCCCGTACACCCGATGGCCATAGTTCTCGCCGCTCAGCGCAACGGCGTTGCGCTGAGCGCACCGGCCGGTGGAAGCGCACCGGTCCGCACGAGCGAGGAAAGCGGGTCCCATGACCGAGGCGGAGTCCCCGAAAGGGATGCTGCAGAGCGTCGACCGAGCGTTGACCGCCCTGCTCTCCTTCACCGAGCGGCGCCCCGAGTGGGGCGTGAGCGAGCTGGCCCGGGAGCACGGCTGGGACAAGGCCGTCGCCCAGCGGCTGCTCGCCACCCTCACCGCGCGCGGTTTCCTCATGTGCGACGACACCACCCGCCGCTACCGGCTGGGCCCCTCGGTCTCCCGCCTCGCCCGGGTCGGCGAGCACAGCGGTGTGCTGCCCTCCCTGGTGCGGCCCGTGCTGGCCCGGCTGCTGCGGGAGACCGGGGAGAGCGTCGTCCTCAACGTGCCGCAGGGCAGCGGTTACCGCTGCGCCGCCGCCGTCGACGGCACCGGCCCGGTCCGCTACACCGCGATAGTCGGCGCTCTCATGCCCGGTCACGCCGGAGCGTCCGGCCACGCGATCTTCGCCCACTACCCGGAGCCCGAACTGCGCCAGCTGTTCGGCGCCAGCCCGCTCCAGCGCTTCAACGAACACACCGTCACCGACTTCGACGCCCTGCTGCGGCGCTACGCGCGAGTCCGGCAGGACGGCGTCAGCGTCAGCCACGGCGAGTACGACGAGGCCGTCACGGCCGTCGCCGCGCCGGTCTTCCAGGCCGGCACCGTCGCCGCGTCGCTGACCGTCATCGGTCCGGCGCACCGCGTCTCCCGCGCGCAGGACCACCTCACCGCCCTGGTCAGGGCAGCCGCCGACGAGGCCGGCACCGCCTTCGGCGGCTGACCCCGCCCGGCCTTCCCGACCCGCACCCGCACGCCGCAGTCCGCGAGCCCGTAGCCGCGGGACCGCGCCCCCGCGCGCCCATGGTCCCGCCCTCGTCGAAAGGGGTGTCACGTGTCACCTCGTTCTTCCTCCGCCACCGACCCGGCCGCGGGGGAGACCCCGCCGCCGTCCGGCGCCGAGGACACCGGCCACGCCCACCCCAAGGTGCGCGAGCCCATGACGTTCGTCCTGCTCGCCGTCCTGTCGGTGGTGGGCGCGGTCATCGGCGCCGACCTCGTCGCCAAGCTCGGCATCTCCGCCAACACCGCCGTGGTCGGCGCGCTCATCGCGATGCTCATCGGCCGCGTCCCCGTCGCCGGGCTGCGCCGGATGCGCTCCGTGCACCGGCAGAACCTCGCCCAGAGCGCCATCTCCGCGGCCACCTTCGCCTCCGCCAACGTCCTGCTCACCTCGATCGCCGTGCCGTACGTCTTCGGCCGCCGCGACCTGGTCTGGCCGATGCTCGCCGGTTCCTTCGCCGGGCTGCTGATCGACGCCTGGGTGCTCTACCGCTCCTTCGGCTCCCGGCTGCTGCCCGCCGACGCCGCCTGGCCGCCCGGCACCGCCGCCGCGGAGACCATCAAGGCCGGCGACAAGGGCGGCAAGCGCGCCCTCGTGCTCGGCGCCGGCACCCTCGTCGGCCTCGGCGGCACCCTGTTCAGCCTGCCGCTGTCCGCCGCGGGCGTCGCCTTCCTCGGCAACGTCTGGGCCCTGCTGATGTTCGGCATCGGCCTGGGCATCGCCCAGTACGTCCCCGGCATCCTCGACGTCGACCTCGCGGGCGACTTCATCCCGCACGGCGTCATGGTCGGCGCCGGTGTGGTCGCCCTCGGCCAGGCCGTCCACCTGCTCGTCGGACGCCGCGCCGAGCGTGCCGCCGCCGACCCGGCGCCGCGGGAACCCGTCGACCCCACCCGCCGCACCACCGTCGACGAGACCACGCTGCGCCGCACCCTGGTCCGCGGCTACCTGCTGTTCGCCGCCGGTGCCGTCGTGCTCGCCGCGTTCGGCGGCGTCCTCGGCGACATGAGCCCGCTCGCCCTCGTGGGCTGGGTGCTCTTCGCGGCGTTCGCGGCCCTGGTCCACGAGCTGATCGTCGGCCTCGCCGCGATGCAGTCGGGCTGGTTCCCGTCCTTCGCCGTCACCCTCATCTTCCTCATCGCGGGCCTGCTCATCGGCATCCCCTCGGTACCGCTGGCACTGCTCGTCGGCTACGTCTCCGCCACCGGCCCCGCCTTCGCCGACATGGGCTACGACCTCAAGGCCGGCTGGCTGCTGCGCAAGGACCACCGGCCCTGGGACCCGTACGAGCGGGCCGGACGGCGGGAGCAGTTCCGGGCGGCGCTCATCGGCTTCGCCGCCGCCCTCGTCGTCGTCGCCGTGCTGTGGCAGTCCTACTTCCGCCAGGGCCTCATCCCGCCGGTCGCCCGGATCTACGCCGACACCGTCAAGACCGGCCTGGACGCGCCCGGCGTCCTCACCCACCTGCTGCTCTGGGCGATCCCCGGCGCGGTGATCCAGCTGCTCGGCGGGGCCAAGCGGCAGATGGGCGTCATGCTCGCCACCGGTCTGCTGGTCGCCACCCCCACCGCCTGCTGGCTCGTCATCGGCGCGCTGCTCGTCCGCGTCGGCTACCGCAGGTGGCGCGGCGACCGCGCCGACGAGGAGCTGAACCTGGTCGGCGCCGGACTCATCGCCGGCAGCTCGATCGGCGACTCCGCGCAGATCGTCAAGGCGGGGTGAACCGGCCGTGCCGTCCCCGGCCCGCCCTCCGCCGTCCGCCGCACCGCCCCGTCCGACCGCACCACCGAGCCCCGCGCTCCCGCCTTAGGAGATCACCATGGAGATGTTCAGCCGCCTCGAACCGCGCCCCGAGTACCTGGGGTTCGAACTCGCGCTGGCCGCGCGCAAGCTGGTCGAGGAGGTCATGCTGGTCAAGCCCGGCGAGCACGTCGTGCTGACCGGTGACACCAGCAGCGACCGCCGGGTCCTCGACGCCACCGCGCAGGCCGTCGCCGCGGCCGGCGCCCACCCGGTCGTCGTCTGGTCCGAGACGCTGCCCAGCTCCTCCATGGAGCCGCCCCGCCCGGTCGCCGGCGCCATCGCCAACGCCGACGTGTGGATCGAGTTCGCCGTCTCCTACCTGATGCACTCCGACGCCTTCCGCGCCGCGATGGCGAACGGCTGCCGGTACACCAACCTCACCGCGATGGATGTCCACATGCTGGTCGCCACCGTGGGCCGCCCCGACTTCCAGGGCGTGATCAAGCTCGGCAAGGCACTGGTACGCCTCCTGGAGGCGGCCGACGAGGTCCGCATCACCTCGCCCAACGGCACCGACCTCGTCGGCCGCAACGGCGACCGCCCGATCAACCTGCGCGGCAAGCCCGCCGAGAAGCCCGGCGAGACCGTGATGCTCTCCGGGCAGATCTCCTGGAACCCGCTGGAGGAGACCCAGGACGGCGTCCTCGTCTTCGACGGCGCCCTGTGGCCGCCGGACCAGCTGGGCCTGCTGCGCTCCCCGGTCCGCCTCACCGTCGAGCGGGGCGTCGTCACGGAGATCGAGGGCGGCCGGGACGCGGACGTCTTCCGCAACTGGATGGCCTCCTGGAACGACCCCAACATGTACCGCGTCGCCCACTGGTCGCTCGGCTTCAACCCCGGCGTGCCCGCGCCGACCGGCCGCATCGTCGAGGACGAGCGCGTCTTCGGCTGCGTGGAACTCGGCATCGGCACCAAGGGCGCCTGGATAGGCGGCGAGCCCTGGGTGGCGGCGGCCCACACCGACGGCTCGATCGTCGGCCCGTCGATCTACCTCGACGGCGAGTGTGTGGAGAAGGACGGCGTGTACATCCACCCCGAACTGGTGGAGATCTGCCGTGAGCTGGGGGTCGAGGGCTACTGACCGCAACGGGGCGGCGGGAGGGACTCCGATACCCTCCTGCCGCCCGGCGGGTCCCGCGCACCGGGACCCGCACCGCCCCCGCCCGCGACCGTCCCGGAGTACCGCCATGACCACCACCCCCGGAGCCACCTACCGTCACCACGGCCTGGTCTGCGCCGATCACACCCTCGACGTCCCGCTGGACCACGCCAGGCCCGACGGAGAGCGCATCACCCTCTTCGCCCGCGAGGTCGTCGCCGCCGGGCAGGAAGGCCGGGACCTGCCGCGGCTGCTGTGGCTGCAGGGCGGTCCGGGCGGCCGGGCCGAGCGCCCCAACGCGGCCGGAGCCTGGCTGCGCCGCGCGCTGAAGGAGTACCGCGTCGTCCTCCTGGACCAGCGCGGCACCGGCCGCTCCACCCCGGCCGACCGCGTCACCCTCGACGGCCGGCCCGACGCCGCCGGGTACCTCACCCACTTCCGCGCCGACTCCGTCGTCCGCGACGCCGAACAGCTGCGCCGCGCCCTCCAGGGCGACCGCCCCTGGAGCGTGCTCGGCCAGAGCTTCGGCGGGTTCTGCGCGCTGACCTACCTCAGCCACGCCCCCGAGGGACTCGACCAGGTATACGTCACCGGTGGCCTGCCCACCCTGACCGGCCACGCCGACGACGTGTACCGGGCCGCCTACCGCCGCACCCTCGCGCACAACGAGCGGTACTTCGCCCGCTACCCCGGTGACCAGCGGCTCGCCGACGCCGTCGCCGCGCACCTCGCGGAGCACGACGTCCGCATGCCGTCGGGGGAGCGGCTCTCCGCGCGCCGCTTCCAGACCATGGGCATCACCTTCGGCACCGCGTCCGGCTTCGACAGCCTGCACTACCTGCTGGAGACCGCGTTCGTCGAAGGGCCGGGCGGGCCCCGGCTCTCCGACCCGTTCCTGCGCGGCCTGGACGCCACGCTGTCCTTCGCGGTGCGCCCGCTCTACGCCGTCCTGCACGAGCCGATCTACGCCCAGGGCGGCCCGGCCACGGCCTGGTCGGCGCACCGGGTGCGGGAGGAGTTCCCCGAGTTCGACGCGGCGGGCGGCGGCCCGCTCCGCCTCACCGGCGAGATGATCTACCCCTGGCAGTTCGAGGAGGACCCGGCGCTCGTCCCGCTGCGGGACACCGCCGACCGCCTCGCCCACCGCACCGACTGGCCGCCCCTCTACGACCTCGACCGGCTCGCCGCCAACGAGGTGCCGGTCGTCGCCGCCGTCTACCACGACGACATGTTCGTCGACCGCGACCACGCTCTGGAGACCGCCGGCCTCGTCCGCGGCCTGCGGCGCTGGGTCACCGACGCCCACGCCCACGACGGCGTCCGCGCGGACGCGGCGGTGTTCGACCGGCTGCTGGCGATGGCCCGCGGGCAGGTGTGACCTCCGCGGGCGGTCCGTGAGGGGGGACGCGTCCCGGGTAAGTATCCGGACCGGAGCGGACACGCCCCCGACACGAGCAGGAGGCCGGATGGGCCAGCCACACACCGCCACGCCGCACGGCTCACCCCCCGCCCTCGCGCCGCCGTGCGGACTCGGCGCGCTGTGGGCGGTGCGGCACGGGCAGTCCACGGCCAACGTGGCCTTCGCCGCGGCCGAGCGCGCGGGCCGGGACGCCCGGCCGGTACCGGGCCGGGACCGCGATGTCCCGCTGTCCGCCGCGGGCAGCGCCCAGGCCGCGGCGCTCGGCCGCTGGCTGGCGGGCCGGGATGCCGGCACGGGACCTGACCTCGTCGTGTGCTCGCCCTACGCCCGCGCCCGGCAGACCTGGCGGGTCATGGCCGACACCGCGGCGGGCACGTACGGTGCCGGCCTGCCCGTGGTCCTCGACGAGCGCCTGCGGGACCGGGAGATGGGCGTCTACGAACTGTGGCCCCCGCGGGTGCTCCGCGACCGTGCGCCGGAGGAGGCCGCGCGGCGGGAGCGGACGGGGGAGTGGTGGTACCGGCCGCCCGGTGGCGAGGCCCACACCGACGTCGCCGTGCGGGTGCGGCAGTTCGTCACCGAGCTGGGCGCCGCCGCCCCCGGACGCCGGGTGCTGCTGGTGGCGCACGACGCGGTGATCGTCGCCCTGCGCCATGTGCTGACCGGGATCGGGGCCGAGGCCCCCGACCGGCCGCCGCCCGTGCCGAACGCCTCCGTCTCCCACTGGCGCGGCGACGGCCGCCGCCTCACGGCGGCCGTCTGGGGCGACACCGCGCACCTGGCCGCGCCGGACGGCGGCGGCCGGGACGGCTAGCCGAGGCCCAGGACGTTCACGACGTGCTCGGCCATGCGCCGCTCCCCGAGGGCGTTGGGGTGGACGGGGACCAGGTTGGCGGAGAAGAGCAGCGGTTCGATCCACCGGGTGCCGCTCGCCGCGCAGGCGTCGTGGCCCTCGGAGACCTTCGAGAAGTCCACGAAGACGGCGCCTGTCTCCTCGGCGGCCCGTTCGACGGCCGCGTTGAGCCGCGTCTGGATGGTGCGCAGATAGGGCACGTCGCCCTCGGCGACGGGCAGCTTGACGAAGCAGGACGGGTCGGCGGAGGCGGGCATGATCCAGGGGTAGCCCAGCGCGGCCACGCGGGCTCCGGGCGCCTTGGCGCGGACGCTCCGCAGCGCCGCCTTCAGCGCGGGATAGGTGTTCGTGTCGATCTGGTCCACGAACGAGCTGCCGTACCGGTCCTCGCAGGGGCTGCCCTTGCCGCCGCTGAGGACGCCCGCGGCGCCGCAGGACGTCACCGCGTTGATGAAGGTGCTGTTGTCGTTGCCGCCGATGGTCAGCGTGACCAGGTCGGTGCCGGCGTCCAGGGCGTTCACCTGCGGCCCCACGCCCGGGTACTGGGCCTGGGTGAAGTGTGAGGTCTGCGCGGCGCCGCAGGTGACGTCCGTGAGGCGGGCGCCCGTCTCGGCGGCGATGACGTGCGGGTAGTTGGCGGTGGACCGCAGACACAGGGGGCTGCTGAGATCCACGGGCAGGACGCCCGACCCCGCGCTGTAACTGTCGCCGAGGGCCACGTAGTCCAGGGCCGCGGCCGTTTCCGTGGCCGTTCCCGCGGCCGCCTGCGCGGTGGTGCCGGTCAGGCTCAGGGCCAGTGCGCCGACGGCCGCTGCTGTCGAGGTCATGACACGTCTCGGTACACGCTTCGTCATGCGATGCCCTCTTTCCGGGAGTTGCCCCCAGGTAATACTGATAAGTAGTACCGATAAGTAATGTGCGGCCCGCGAGACGCGGAGTCAACAGGGGTGACACGACCCGTCGTCGTCGTGAGTCCATAGCCTCATGTCCTCCAATGAACTCCCCGCGAGAAACACGGCCTTGAGCCGTCGTGGTCTGCTCACCGGAGCGGTCGCCGCCGCCCTCACCGCGGCGACCGGCACCGCCGCCACGGCCGCTCCGGCCCGGCCCGCCGACGGGCCACCGCCCGGTACCAGCGCCGGTTCCGCTCCACGGAACGCCGCCCCCCGCTTCGAGATCCCCGAGTACCGCACCACCGTCCCGGGCGAATCCGTGGAGACCGACCGGGTGGACACCCCGGTCGCCCCCGGCATCGTCCTCACCACCTTCGCCACCTACGGCCGCACCGGCTGGACGCGCGTCCACGTCCTCAACGCCGACCTGCGTGACACCGACGTGGGCGTCGGCCTGCTGGCCGGCCGGGTCAGCGCGACCAGTACCCCCTCCGAACTGGCCGCGGCACACGGCGCGGTCGCCGCCGTCAACGGCGACTTCTTCGACATCACGCGTACGAACGCCGCCATCGGACCCGAGATCCAGGACGGCCGGGTCCGCAAGGGCGCCGCCACGGCCACCACCGCCGTCACCGTCGGCGCGGACCGCGTCGCCCGCCTCGCCGACCTGCTGATCCAGGGCACGGTCACGGTGACCGGCACCGCCCGCCCGCTGGCCGCGCTCAACTCGCCCGCCCCGCCCGCCGACGGCCTCACCGTCTACACCCCGCTGTGGGGACCCGGCCCGCGCACCACCGTCACCGCCCCCGGCCCGTACACCGAACTCGTCGTCACCGGCGGCACGGTCACCGCCGTCCACGACCGGCTCACCGACACCGCCGTCCCCGAGGACGGACTGATCGTGGTGGGCCGGGGCACGGCCGCCGCCCGGCTCGCCGCGGCCCGTCCGGGCGACCCCGTCACGGTCGGCTTCGCCCCCCGCTCCGACGCACCCGCCGCACCGCGCACGGCGCTGGGCAGCGGCGCTGTCCTGGTCCGGGACGGCCGGGCCGTCGACTTCCCGCCGAGCGAGGGCAACGACGCCGGCAAACCCCGCACGGTCATCGGCTGGCCGGCCGGGGGACACCGCCTGCTGCTGGTCGCCGTCGACGGCTCCGCCGACTTCTCCGCCGGCCTCACCTACGACGCCACCGCCGCGCTCCTGGTCCGGCTCGGCGCCGCCGAGGCGTTCATGCTGGACGGCGGCGGCTCCACCGGCATGGTCGCCCGGCACCCCGGCGACCGCGCCGTCACCGTCGTCAACACCCCCTCCGACGGCGCCGAACGCCCCGTGCCCAACGGGGTCGGTCTCTTCGGCCCGACGGGCTCGGGCACCCTGCGCGGCCTCGACGTACGCCCCGCCGCCGACCGCGTCGTCCCCGGCCTCACCCTGGACGTCACCGCCGCCGGCCACGACGAGACGTGGTCGCCGGCGACCACGGACGGCCACCGGATCGACTGGGCCGCGCGGCCCCGCACCCTCGGCCGCACGGCCGACGGCGTCTTCCGCGCCGGACGACCCGGCACCGGCACCCTCACCGCACGGGCCGGCGCCGCCCACGGCGAGCACCCACTGCGCGTCGTCGGCCCGCTGCACCGGCTCGCCTTCACCGAACCGGTCCTCACCGTCGAACCCGGCGCCACCGCGCTCACCACCCTGACCGGCTACGACACCGACGGCTTCGACGCCCCGGTGGCCGGACGCGACGCCACCCTCGACCACGACAAGGCCGTCGTCGACGTCGGCGTGACCGCCGACGGGCACCTCGCCGTCACCGGCGTCGCCGCGTCCGGCGGCGAGTCGACCGTCCTCACCGCGACCGTGGACGGCGTCACCGCCCGGCTCACCGTGACGGTGGGCCTCGCCGACGTACCCCTCACCGAGTTCGAACCGGACGAGACCTGGACCGCCCTGGCCACCCGCGCCACCGCCACCGCCCAGGCCGTCACCGCACCCGACCGGCCCGGCGCCGCCCCGGACAACCACGCCCTGCGCCTCACCTACGACTTCACCGGCCGGACCAGCACCTCCGCGGCCTACGCCGTGGCGGGCACCCCGATCACCCTGCCCGCCGGCACCAGACGGCTCGCCCTGTGGGTGAAGGGCGACGGCCGCGGCCACTGGCTGCGCGCCATGCTCCGCTCCCGGTCCACCACCAACGTGCCCTTCACCTTCACCACCGCCGTCGACTGGACGGGCTGGCGCCGGGTCGTCGGTGACGTCCCCGCCGGGTTCTCCGGACCGGTCACCCTGCTGCGGCTCTACCTCGTGGAGACCTCGCAGACCAACAAGAACGCCGGAGCGGTGGAGTTCGACGCCCTCGTCGCACAGACCGGACAGCGGCCGGAGACCACCGCACCACCGCTGTCCGACCCCTACGTGGTCGGACAGGCGGGGCTGCCGCGCGGCCGGTGGACCTTCGCCGTCCTCTCCGACCTGCACGTCGGCGCCGCGGCCGGACCCGACTCGTTCTCCGCGCGGCAGGCGGCCGTCGCACTGGACCAGGCGGTCGCCGCCGGCCCCGACTTCCTCCTGATCAACGGGGACTTCGTCGACGACAACGGACCGGCCGACTTCGACCTCGCCCACACCCTGCTCCGCGACCACGTACCGGCCGGACTGCCCGTGTACTGGACACCCGGCAACCACGAGGCGGGCCTTTCCGCCACCGGCGGCCTCGACGCCTTCCTCGCGGCCACCGGCCGCCCCAACCGGCAGACCTTCGACCACAAGGGCACCCGGTTCGTCCTGCTCGACTCGCACACCGGTGACATCCGGACCTCCGACTGGGACCAGGTCCCCGCCCTCAGGGCCGCACTGGACCGGGCCGCCCGGGACTCCGCCGTCACCGGCGTCGTCGTCTCCTTCCACCACCCCCTGCACGACCCGTCCGGCGCGGGCACCTCCCAGCTCTCCGACCGGCTCTCCGCCGAGCTTCTCACCCGCTGGCTCGCCGACTTCCGGGAGACCTCCGGCAAACCCGTCGCCCTCTTCACCGGCCACGCCCACACCGCGTCCGTCACCCGCGCCGACGGCGTCCTCAACGTGACCACCCCCGCCGTCGGCAAAACCCCCTACAGCTCACCCGACCAGGGCGGCTTCTTCGGCTGGATGCACGTCGCCGTCGACCCCCGGCCCGCCCGGATCCGGCCCGGCCTGCCCAGCCCGCGCACCCGGGACTGGCTCCAGGCGGAGAGCCGCCCCCTGATCGACACGGTCGAGGTGACCGCCCCCGCCGAACTCGCCACCGGCACGTCCGCCGCGGTCTCGGCCACCGGCATCACCACCGAGTACGGCCTCGCCTTCCCGCTGCGCCACCCCGCCAGCGTCGTCTGGTCCGGCTCCCCGGGCCTGGCCGTCACGGCCTCGGCCGCCGCGGCTAAACGGGCCGCCGCGTCCCGGCGCACCCTGGCCGTCCTCGACCTCACCGCCCACACCCTCACGGCGGTCCGGCCCGGCCGGGTGACGCTGACGGTGGCGTCGGGGGGCCGCACGGGGTCGGTCACGGTGGCTCTGACCGGCCCCTGACCACGGCGGGACGGACGTTCATGAACGCGGCCCACTTCGCACCGGCCTCCGACGTCCACAGATTGCGGAGATCCGGGTCATGGGCGATCCAGTCGCCGGTCAGGGTGGAGTCGTGCGTCCGGGTGCTGCGGTCGAGCTGGTTGAGGGCGCTGCGCGTGCAGTCCTCCCGCCACTGCTCGGTCGTGTAGTCCCGCGGCAGGCTCCAGTCGGGCAGCTTCACGGCCAGGGCGAGGAAACAGGCGGCGTTGTAGTGCGTCATCCACCCGGTCGACGCCTTGCGCTCCGGACCCCAGTGCCGTGAGGTGGCCCGCGCCCGGCGCATCACGTCACGGTGCTGCTCCATGCCGTGCGCCGAACGGCCCAGGGTGTGGTCGTCGTGGAGCAGCCGTCGCACACCCGAGCCGCGCCGCGGCCGCCGTTTGCGCACGAGGACCTCCCGGGCCACCCGGTCGAACGCGTCGCGCACCTTCGCGCACTGCTCCTCGGTGGTCTCCCGGTCGTGGCCGTTGTGCTGGATCTCGGTGAGATCGTGCGCGGCCAGCGCGATGTGGATCGCTCCGAGGAACGTACGGCGCTGCGACCGCCGGGCCGGGAGCGGCAGCGGCAGCAGCCACGAACCCCAGTAGCGGCGCTCCCCGCTGTTGTACCGGCCGCCCGGGATGATGCTGCGCAGCCAGCGCCGCAGCAGCGACGGCAGCCGCAGCCGCTCGCAGATGTCGTCCAGGTGCTCCCGGGCGAGCGCGGGCATGTCCCTGAGCCGTGCCGCGTCCTCCGAAGGCAGGTTCCGGTCGCGCAGCAGGGGCCGCGCGGCCCGCGAGTAGGCGATGGCCATGCGGTACGCGGTCTCTATGTGCTCCGACCACAGCTTGGTGCAGCCCTGGTAGATGGTGATGGCCCGCTGGTACTCGGCGGGATGGTCGGCGTACTTCAGCTCGATCAGCGCCGCCTCGCTGTGCCGGACCAGCAGGTTGCCGGGGGCGAACCGCGCCGCCTGCTCGAAGGCGCGCAGGGCCTCGTCGTACTCGCCCACGGCGTGCTGGCCGCCGGCCTGGTTCTGGGCCCGCTGCTCGTACATGCCCCGCCGGTAGTGGGCGACGGCCTGCTCGTCCTGGCCCCACCGCTCCCAGCGCGGTATGCGCCGCAGCATCGCCGGCTGGTTGCGCACCTTCCAGATGCAGTGCACGGCGATCTTCTCCAGCAGCCGCTCCTCGTCCTCGTCGGCGATGACGGCCGCGGCGATGATGCGGTTGTGCGGCACCCGGACGATGGTCACCGACACCCGGTGCCGCGCGCCGTGGTCACCCAGCGCCTCCAGGTGGACGGCGTATCCCGGCGGCCCGGCGATGGCCACCCGGAGCACCGAGCCGATCCAGCCCTGGGTCGGGTCGGAGGCCTGCGGACGGCTGTCCGCCCCGGCGGTCGAGGCACCGCCCGGGGCCAGGATGCTCTCGCCGCCGTGCTCCGTGAGGTGCGCCGCCAGATGCGCCGTCAGCTCCGACGACGGCCGGACCGCCTCTTCACCGGGCCCCTCCGGCGGGGGACTTCCCGAGTTCGACGGCACCAGGATCAGCGGCAGGATGCGCCCCCGCGCCCGCATCCGGTGGCTCAGCGAGGACACCCCGCGCACCGCCCCCAGCGCCAGCAGGACCGTGAGCGCCAGGAACACCCCCTGCGCCGCCGTGTGCACCGCCTTCACCAGGACATCGTCCAGTCCCATGTCCGCCCCCTGACCGCGACCGGACGTTCAACGGCCGCCGCATGCCATTGACATATCCGCCGATGTGGCGGAATACACCCTTCAGTCGGCCCCGTAAGAAGGAGGCGCGCCGTGACAGAGCCGCACCCATGAGTGAGTCGATCGGAATCCCCGCCCCGGACGGTGTCGCCCCCGCCGCCCCCGCGTCCCTACGGCACGGCCCACTTCTGGGCGGAGTTGCCCGAGCAGTAGGCGATCTGGAGCGGTGTCCCGTCCGAGGTGGCCGCGGCGGCGACGTCCAGGCACTTGTCGGCGGCCACGTTGACGATGTCGTTGCCGGAGGAGTACCGCCACTGCGTCACGTTCGTCGAGTCGCAGGACGCCATCACGACCGGTGTGCCGTCGCCGGTGTCGCGGCCGGCCAGGGACAGACAGCGGCCGTCCTTGCGCAGCGTCCCGTCCGAGGCGAACTGCCAGTTCTGGTCGGCGCCCCCGTCGCAGGTGTACGACCGCAGCCCGCTGCCGACCAGTTGGACGCACCGGCCGATGAACGGGTCGTACAGACCGGAGATCCGGCCCACCGGGCGGGAGAAGTCCTGGGTCTGCTTCTTCGCGGTGGTGCCGCTCTTCTCGGAGCCGCCCGAGGAGGAGCCGGACTTCGACGAGCCGGACGACTTCTTCTCGTCCTCGTCCGGGTCGGCCTCCGCGGTCACGGTGACCGGCGCGGCCGGCCGCACGACGGCCTGCTCCTCCGCCGCCCCGTCCGGGTCGCCCGCGGACTTCTCCTTCTCGTCCCGCTTCTTCTTCTCTTTCTCCGACGGGGAAGGGGAGGGGGACGCGGACGGGGTGGCCGTCGGCTCGCTCGGTACGGTGCCGCCGCCCAGGGCGATGCGGTCACTCGTCGGGGACGTCGGCGTCTCCTCCTCCCGGTCCAGCACACCACTGGACGCGAGGGCCGCGGAGAAGGTCACCGTCGCCGACACCGCCGCCGCCCAGCCCAGGGTGGCCCAGACCCGGCGCCCGGGGGCGAGCCCGTGCGGCGCCCGCGCGGGCCGGTGGCGGAAGGTGTCGGAGAAGGACCGCTCGGCGGGGCCGGCCGCCTGGTCGGCTCCCTTCGGTGCCTTCGGGCGCGTACGCGGTACGGACATCGTCTCGGTGCTCCCCTGGTGGTGGTCGGTCACAGCAGGTCCTGCTCGTCCAACTGCATCAGCTGGGCGGAATCGGGGTCGATCAGCTCGGCCATCCGCATCGCCTGGCGCTCCGTCATCGCCTGGAAGAGCTGCCGGGCGGTGCGGCCGTTGCCGAACTGCGCGCCCCGCGGGATCGTCTCGACGTACGAGGCGAGCGCCGTACGGGCGGCGGCGGTGAGTTCGTAGCGGTGCCGCTGGGCGTGGTGCTCCACGATGCTGACCAGTTCCGTCGAACTGTAGTCCGCGAAGAGCAGCGTGCGGGTGAAGCGTGAGGACAGGCCGGGGTTGGAGGCGACGAACCGGTCCATGTCGCCGGGGTACCCGGCGGCGATGACGACGACCTCGTCGCGGTGGTCCTCCATCAGCTTCACCAGCGTGGCGATGGCCTCGGTGCCGAAGTCGTTCGCGGCGCCCGCCGGTACCAGGGCGTACGCCTCGTCGATGAACAGCACGCCGCCACGCGCCCGGTGGAACGCCTCCGTCGTCTTCGGCCCGGTGTGGCCGACGTACTCGCCGACCAGCGCGCTGCGGTCCACCTCGACGAGGTGGCCGCGGGCCAGCAGCCCGAGCGCCTTGAGCAGCCGCCCGTAGAGCCGGGCCACGGTGGTCTTGCCCGTACCGGGGTTGCCGGCGAACACCAGGTGGCGGCTGAGCGGCGGCGCGGGCAGCCCCGCCTGTTCACGCAGCCGCACCGTCTGCATCAGCTTGACCATGCCGCTGACGTCGCGCTTCACCCCGTCCAGACCGACCAGCTCGTCCAGTTCGGCCAGCAGGTCCTCCAGCGTCTCCGGCTCCGGCTCGGGTTCGCCCTGCTGCCACAGCTCCCGCCCCCCGTCCGCCTCCCCGGCGGGCGAGGCGGACGGACCGGCCGGTTCGGGCCCCGACAGCGGAGCCCGGGGGGCCGACGGGCCCGGCCGGTCGGACAGCCCCGGCAGCACGGCGGTCCGCACCCGTACGGCGGCACAGTCCTCGAACACCGGCTCCGCGCCGTCCGCCAGGCCCACGTCCTGACCGCAGTCGAAGACCCGGCACCCCCGGAAGCGCACCTCGGCGCCCTTGCCGACATGCACCGCGGGGTACGCCGAACCGGACAGGTCACAGTGGTCGAAGGTGCCGGTGACCGCCTCGCCGACCAGGATGCCGTTCTTGCCGCACTCCTCCACGCGCAGACCCCGCACCTCCACCGCCGCGTCCCGCTCCAGGACGACACCGCTCCCGGCGGCGCCCGACACGGTCCCGCCGGCCATCGTGAGACGCCCCCCGGCGTCCACGGCCACCCCGGCGCCGCCCGCCCCGGTCACCCGTACGTCGGTGAGCACGGCGGCGGTCTCCGCGCCCAGCTCGATCCCGCTGCGGCGCTGCCCGCCCAGCGTGCACCCGGTCAGCTCGGACGGCTCGGCCGACACCGACCGGATACGGACGCCCGTCTCCGCGCCGCGCAGCCGCAGCCCCGTGACGACCAGCCGCGCCGTCTCCTCGGCGTGCAGCCCGCACAGCCCCGGGTCCGACACGGCGGTGTCCGACACCACGGCCGTCGCCGCCCCGGCGGCGGCCACCCCGTGCTCCCGGCCACCGTGCACCCGACAGCCCTCGACCGTCCCCGTGGCCCGGCCGCCCAGCCAGAACCCGCAGGCCCCCGCGTCCGCCACCACCGAACCGGTGACCAGCGCCACGGCCGATCCGCCGGCCCGCACCCCGTGCCCGCCCGGACGCTCCACCCGGCAGTCCGCCACGACGGGCCGCGCCCGGTCCTCCGCCTCGACCCCGTGCCCGCCGGCCCCCGTGATCCGGCAGTCGGCCAGCGCGACCCGCGCGTCCTGCGCGGCCCGCACCCCCGAGCGGGCCGCGCCGTCGATCCGGCAGTCGGCCAGCACCGCCTCCGCGCCGTCCTCCGCCAGCACCCCGTGCCGCCCCGCGCCGCGCACCACGCACTCCCGGGCCAGCAGCCTGGACGCCCCCTTGGCCCGCACCCCGGAACCCGACGTCCCCGACACCCGCAGCCGCTCCGCCAGCAGCACCGCCTGACCGGAGAGGACCGCGCCGATGCCGTCCACCTCGTCGACGACCGAGTCCACCGCCCGCGCACGGGCGTCCCCGACCAGGTGCAGCGCCGTGCCCCGGGCGTCGCTGAGCCACGTGCCGTCCAGTACCAGCACCCCGCCGCCGTCCACCGGGTCGGCCAGCTCCGACTCCAGCGTGTCGGCCGGCGACAGCGCGGAGTTGGCGACCGCCGAGGTCCCGGCCGCCGACCCCAGCACCTCGACCCGGCCGCCCGTCAGCGCGCAGTGCTCGATCCGCAGCCCCGCCGCGTCCTCCACCCGCACCAGCGTCCCGGCCGGATCGTCCCCGGCCAGCTCCAGGTCGCGCAGGACGCAGCCGGGCGCGGTGACGGTCACCGCCGGACCCGACGACGGCCGCAGCCGTACGGTGCCCGACCCCGCCTCGGCCTCGACGGCCACCCGGCGGGTGAGCGTCAGGGACTCGGTGTACGTGCCCGGCGCCACGGTGACCGTCGCGCCCGCCGGAGCGGCGGCGAGCGCCTGGGCGATGGTGCGGTGGGCACCCCGGCCCTTGGCGGCGACCCTGACGTCCGTCACTGGGACCCCCCGGTGTTCTCGGTGTTCTGGCTGTTCTGGCTGTTCTGGCTGTTCTGGTCGTTCTGCCCGGAACCCTGGTACCAGTCCGGGTTGATGGACTCGCGCAGTGCCCCGGCCATGTACATGTTGGCGAATATCTTGTCGACCAGCTTGCCCAGCCCCGCGACGGCGAAGATGTCGAAGAAGCCCTGGCGGTGGTACCAGCGCCCGGCCAGGTTCTGCGTGATCGCCGTACGCGCCATGCCGAGGCTGACCGCACCGGCCACGCCGCCCGCGATACCGAACGCGCCCGCCTCCAGCGCGTCCGTGCCGCGCAGGTAGACGGTGTTGCCGTCGGCGTCCTTGACACCGAAGATCGCCGCGGTCGCCGCGCCGCCGATGAAACCCGACACCGCGCCGCTGACCAGGCCCATCCCGAAGTCGTAGGTGCCCGAACGCCAGCGGGTCACCTTCTCGTTGCCGCCGAACTCGCCCGACCAGGTGTCGTCGTTGGGCCGGCGCGTGTACGGGTGGCCCTGGTCCATGTGGCTCAGGCCCGTCTTCCACGGGCCGCCGCGGTGCGCCATGAAGTGCCCGGCGGCGAACCCGCCCTTCACCCCGGCGCTCACGGTGGCGCCGAACGCCGACTTCGCCACGTCCATCCAGCCGAACTCGGTACCGGTCGCCGCGGCGATGATGCCGTACACCGCCAGGTTCATTCCGAAGTCCAGCAGCCACTCCTGGAGCATGTCGACGACGACCGCCCGCACCGCCCGGTTGACGAACGGCGTGTACGTCGACACACCGTTCGCGGTGTGGCCCCACTCCCACCGGTTCGGCTCGCGCCACATCCGGCTGAAGCCCCGGTACTCCGCGAACGCGCCGGTGAAGTTGGTCTCCCGGCCGATCAGCGAGGTCCGGCCGAAGGTGTCGGTGTGCCACACGTACCCGGCGATCGTGCGCTCGTCGACGAGCGTGGTGCCGTCCGTGCCGAAGCGGCGCCACTGCTTGTGCCAGTCCTCGCTCTCCAGGAAGGTGCCGTCCGGCAGCTCGACCTTGCGGCCCAGCTCGATGCCGTTCTCGTACTCCTTCCAGGCGTGCCGGTTGAACGTGTCGCCCGGCGACGCGGTGTACTCGCGCAGCCGGTGCGGGGAGTCCGCGAAGTGCGGGGTGCCCGCCGGACGGGCCGGGATCTCCTGGACGAGCCGGTTGCCGAGGCTGGTGACCCGGTCCTCGAACCGTGCCCCGGCCGCCCAGTCGGGCAGCGCGTTGCCCGCCCCGTCGAACCACTGGCGGACCCGGTCGGCGGAGCCGGTGCCGAACTCCTTGACGGCCCCGTCGGCGCCCGTCTTGTTCCAGTGCCAGGTGTGGCCGTTGCCACCGGCCGGGGCCGGTCCGCGCCAGGCGTCCACGGTGGTGCCGTCGGCCAGCAGCCGGTGGTCGCGCAGCAGGGCGCCGGTCGCGTCGAAGTCCTGGAACGACTCCCGGTCCCAGCCCCACGGGGTGACGTCCCCGCGGTTCTGGTTGAGCGTGCGCACACCGGTGTCGCCGAGGTTGTCGCTCCAGCGGACGTCGCCGTCCTGCATCCGGAACGAGGTGACCGTCAGCGGTTCGCCGCCGCCCGGCCGCGGCCAGGTGTCCTGCCGGGCCAGGACCATGCCCTGGTGGTCGTAGCGGGTCCAGTCACCCGCACCGGTGTGCCCGGTACGGCCCGCCGTGCCGGGCGCCGGACGGAACTCGACGACCGACCCGTCGTCCAGACCGACCCGGACCGTCTGCCACTGCTTGCCGGCGTTCGGGGTGTACCAGTCGCCGTCGGCGAGGTCGTCGGTGACCCGCTCCTGCCAGCGGACCGGCGGCAGGTCGTTGCCCAGGCCGGCGGGCAGCGGGCTGAAGTCGCCCTGGTGGTAGGTGCGGTGGCCCTGCGGCTTGCCCTCGCCCTGCGACCAGGGGAGGTAGCCGTCCCGCCGCTGGACCCCGTCCGGCATCTTCACGTCGCCGACCGTGACGGTGTCACCGCCGAGGATCTTGCGGGTCTCCCGCACCACCTCGCCGCCGCGCGCCACGTCGGTGACGGTGTTGAGGGTGGCGAACCGGATGCCACTGGTGGTGCCGCCGGCCCCGGTCTGCGTCCAGCGGTGCACCTGGAGGTCGCTGTCCCGGCTCAGCCAGGGCACCTGGTCGAAGTTGGTGGCCCGGTACTCGGAGCTGACCGCCCAGCGGAACGACACCGGCGGACGCTGCTCGGCGAACCGGTGGCTGGTGAGGAAGTCACCGTTCTTCAGCGTCAGCCCGCGGCCGTTCTCCTTGCCGTGCGCCGACCACGACGTGTAGTCCTGCTTCGGCACACCGTCGGCGTCGACCTCCGTCTGGTGGTAGCGGCGCACGTCGTGCACGGACCAGGTGAACCGGCCGAACTTCTCGTGCATGACGATCCGTTCCCCGGTGTGCGGGTGGACCATGGTGTCGGTGTAGCCGCGCCCCGGACCCCAGTTCCGCGTCCCCTGCGCCACCTGCTTGAACTCGCCGTCGAACCGCGTCCACGTCGTGTTCCCCGAGAAGCTCTGGGCGACCGGCGCGTGGTCCGTCCGGGCCAGGACGTGACCGCCGTCCGGGTTCTCCTGGAAGTGCCGCACGCGGGTGCCGAGGCTGCTGGACCCGGTGACGTCGAACCAGCTGCGGCCGCTCTCGCCCCAGTGCCGGGTGCCGGAGCGCACGACGTCGCCCGCGGCGTCGAACTCCGTCCACACCCCGCGCTGGTTGAACGCGCCGAACGTGCCGACGCCGGCCCGCGAGTGGTACGCGTCCACGGTGTTCCCGCCGGGCAGCGGCCGGCGCTCCATCACCTCGACACCGGAGTGGCTGACGAGCCGGACCCGGCCGTTGCCGATGCCCTTGGCGTCGACCGTGCCGCCGTCGTACCACTTGGCCGTCGCCGGCGCCGGGACGGGCGTGCCGTCGGCGGCGACCCGCACGCGGGTCCAGCTCGGCTTCACCGTCCCGTCGTCGAGGTGGCTGACCCGCAGGTACTCGCCGGGCTTGACGGTGCCCCGGTCGATGACGTTGATCCGCTGCTCGGTGAGCTTGCCGTGGCCGTCGTACATCCGGTACTCGCCGCTGTGCGGGCCGGTGCCGCCGATGTCGACGCGGTACCCGCCTTCGGGGGTGCGGCTGAAGGTGTGGTGGGCCGTCGGTGCGACCGGACGCAGGTCGCCGTCGAGCAGGGTGTGCGTGTCCGTCCGGACGAAGCGGGTGCCGACCCCGTCGGAGAGCTGCACCGCGTCGAAGGCACGGTTGCCGTCCGGGCCGTCGACCCGGAAGAGGTGCGCGCCCTCGCCGGGCGGCGTGAGGGTGTGGCGGTGGACGCCGTCGGGGCCGAACATCCGCACCTCGCCGCCGGTGCCCTTGACGTGGTGGCCGCCGTCCGGCAGCCGGGTCACCGTGGCGCCGTCGACCCGGGTCAGCCGGGCGTCCATCAGTTCGAGACCGCCGCCGGCCCGGACGTGGACGGACTCGCCGGTCCCTAGCCGGGTCGCGGTCAGCTCCGTACCGCCGTCGTTCACCCGGTGCAGCCGCACCACGTTCAGGTGGCTGTCGCTCACCACGAAGTGGGTGGTCCCCCGAGCGCTGATCGTCGTGTGCGGTACGTCCGTGCCGTCGCCCGCCCGCACCAGCGGCGCCCCGCCGCCCTCGGGGACGTGCGCGAAGTGAGGCGTGTCCCGCAGCGGGACGACGGTGTGGGTGTGGACGCCGTCGGCGTCGACGACGACATGGTCGTCGCCGTGCTGGATGCGGTGGGCGCCGTCTGGTTGGGGGGTGAGGGTGGCGTTGTCGAGGTGGGTGGTGGGGGTGGGTCCGGGGGTGATGCGGAGGTCGTGTCCGGTGAGGGGGCCGCCCTGGACGGTGAGGAGGTCGTGGGTGTGGTGGCCGGTGGTGTCGTGGACGTGGACGCGGTGGGGCTGGGGGGTGGGGATGCGGTATTCGGTGCCGTTGTGGAGGGTGACGGGGCCGCGGTCGGTGCCGTTCGTGTCGACGCGGGTGATGGGGGTGTTGGTGTCGGTGGGGCGGAGGACGAACTCGTCGGTGCCGTGGAGCGGGACGACGGTGTGCGTGTGCGCGCCGTTCGCGTCGACGACGACGTGCGACGAGCCGTACTCCACCCGGAAACCGCCCGGCGCCTGCACGGTGACCGTCGCGTCCGGCCGCGGTACCGGCGTACCGTCCGCGTCGGTCAGCGCCAGGCTCCGGCCGTCGCGGGACGGCAGCAGATGGATCTCGCCGCCGGACCCGTCACCGACCCGGAACGCCGACCGCGTGGGCAGGCCCGTGCCGGGATCGAAGAGCTGGAACCCGGTGCCGGTCGGCACCCGCAGCTCCGGCCCGGCGAACCCGAGGCGTCCGGTCGGGGCCGGGACCGGGGTGCCGGTCGCCGGGACGTGCCGTACGGCATTGTCGTGGAGGACGTCCACGACGACCCGTGTGCCGCGGAACTCGCCGCCCGCCAGGGTGATCAGACGCTCGTCGGAGACCGGCCGCAGCCCGTCGCCGTCCCGGACCAGGTCCACGGTACGGACCTCGACCGCGCCGACCGGCTGCTCCACGCGCACCACGTCGGCGCCGTCCGGGCCCTGCCCCGGCCGCACCGTCACCGTCGGCGGGGTGCCGCCGGCGTGCGCGGCGGGCACGGCCCCGGTGACGCTGCCGGGCATCTCGCCGAACCGCACCTGCACCCGGGTGCCGCCGCCGAGGCCCGGCACCTCCAGGGTGCGGGGGACCGGGGGAGCGGGCAGCGCGCCGGACGAGGCGACCGTGGTTCCCGAGCCGCCCGGCAGCGCCGTCAGCTCGATGTGCGTGCCGTGGCCGCCTGCCGGGATCGTCTGCATGGAGCCCAGGGGCGGGTAGTCGGGGGCCTGGAGGGCGTAACTCCAGCGGTGCGTCTCGCCGTTCGGCATGTGCCGCTCGACCTGGAGGACGTCCTGGCCGTTCAGCTCGACGTGCCGGGCCGTGACGCCGCTGACGCCCTGCGGGTTGTCCACGGTGACGTGCGCCCGCTCCGCGCCGGTACCGGGCCGTACGTCGACCCGTACGCCGCGCAGCAGGTCGTCCAGTCCGGAGAACGTGTGCTGGAGGTCGAGCCGCACCGTGTGCACCATGTTGACCCGCACGGTCTGCCGGGCGAGCGCCGACAGATCGATACGGCCGGACTTCGCCAGGTCCCCGAGGAGGGGTCCGGTCCCGCCGGGCGCCGGGGTGGCGGCGACCCCGCCGGTGCGTGTGGCCGTCGGGACGTCCGCGCGGCCGGGGTTAGGGGCCACGACGTCCCCGGCGCGGTTGACCACGGGTACGTCGACATGGGACGCGGAGGGCCCCGCCATGTCGCCGGCCCGGCCCACCGAGGGGATGTCGACACGGCCGGCCGCCGCGAGGTCACCGTTCCGGCCGGCCGTCGGGGCGTCCGCGCGGCCGGGGGCCGTGGCGGTGAGATCGCCGGTACGGCCGGGAGCCGTGGCGGTGACGTCGCCGGTACGGCCGACCGCCGGGGTGTCGACGCGGCCCGTCGCCGGAATCGTGATGTCCCCGGCCCGGTTGGCTGCCGGGGTGTCGACGCGGCCCCCCGCCGGGGTTGTGATGTCCCCTGTGCGGCCGACCGAGGGGATGTCGACGCGGCCGGTCGTCGGGGCCACCACGTCTCCGGCCCGGTTGACCGCCGGGATGTCGGCGCGGCCCGCCGCCGGGACTGTGACGTCTCCTGCTCGGCCGACCGTCGGGATGTCGGCGCGGCCCGTCGTCGGGGCCACCACGTCTCCGGCCCGGCCGACCGCCGGTACGTCCACCCGGCCGGTCGGCGGGACCGCCGCGTCGTCCGCCCCGCCTGGGGACGGCACGTCCACCCGGCCGGGCTGCGGGGTCGTCACCTCGGTGGTGCGGCCCAGCGCGGGCACGTCGACACGGCCCGCGGTGGGTGCCGCCAGATCGCCGGTGCGGCCCACGGAGGTGACGTCGACCCGGTTGACGGACGTCCCCGTCACATCCCCGCCGCGGCCGACCGCCGGGACGTCGACCCGGGACACCGAAGGCGCCGACACGTCTCCGGCCCGGCCCACCGTCGGGATGTCGACCCGGCCCATCGAGGGAGCCGCCACCTCGCCGGTGCGGCCGATCCCGGGCACGTCCACCCGGGCCACCTGCGGCGCGGCCAGGTCCCCGGTCCGGCCCACCGCGGACACGTCGATGTTCGTCACCTGCGGTGCGGTCACGTCCCCGGCGCGGCCCATCGCCGGCACGTCCACGTGCGACACCTGCGGCGCGCCCACCTCACCGGCACGGCCGACCGCCGGTACGTCCACCCCGCCGACCGAGGGGACCGACACGTCTCCGGCACGGCCGACCGCCGGTACGTCCACCCCGCCGACCGACGGGACCGACACGTTCCCGGCGCGGCCCACCGCCGGGACCTCCACCCCGTTCAGCGACGGCACCGCCACATCCCCGGTGCGGCCGATCGACGGGACGTCCACCCGGGCCACCGACGGGGCGCCGACCTCCGTACGGCCCGGGGAGGGGAGGTGGATCTGGCCCGGGGACGGGACGTCGAGGCGGCCGACGCCGGTCACCGACGGCAGGTCCGTCACCTGGGCGCCCACGGAGGGCGCGTCCAGCCGCGAGACGGCCGGGCCGTCGGCCAGCGCGCCGAGGCCGGGCACGTTGACATGACCGACCGACACCGCGTCCCCTTGCGTCGGCGCGGGCATGTGCACCTGCCCGGGGGCCGGCACCGACACGTTGCCCACCGCCGGCATGTGCACCTGCCCCAGACCGGCCGCCGCCGTGTGGTCCACCCGGGCCACCCCCGCCGCGCCGAGCTGCGGCACGCTGATGTGCTGCGCGCCGACCGCCCCGACGTTCCCGCCGACCGACGGCGCGCTCAGCCCGTTCAGGTGCGGCACCGACACCGACGACACCGGACCGAGGGTCGGGATGTGCGCCGCGTTCACCCCGCTCAGACCCGACGCGGGCGGCACGTCGACGATTCGCGCGCCCGCACCCGGCAGGGAGAGGTCGAACGAGGACCCCAGCCCGTTGAAACCGCTGACGTTGACGGTGCCCATCGAGTCGGCGACGGAGATCGGCGGCATGCCCCGCAGCCCGCCGTCCAGGCCCCCGCCGATCGTGCTCGGCGTGAACTGGGAGACGTTGAGCGGCGGCAGGCCCCCCAGCCCCGCCGCGGGCCGCGCCAGCGACAGACCGTGCGCGATCCCGCCGCTGATACGGCTGCCGGTGGCGAGGACCTCACCGCCGGCGAACACCCCGTAGCGGTACAGGCCGAACACACCCCGGTCGATGAAGCCGACCCGCACGGCGACGGACAGGCCGAGGCCGATCTCGTCCGCGGCGACGGGCAGGAACAGCCGCAGGCTGTTGAAGCCGCGCAGCCCGTTGAAGACGCCGCTGCCCAGCGAGGAACCGATCGAACGGATGCCGTTGAGACCACCGA
Organism: Streptomyces sp. CRN 30; assembly: GCF_034105845.1. Classification (NCBI taxonomy): domain Bacteria; kingdom Bacillati; phylum Actinomycetota; class Actinomycetes; order Kitasatosporales; family Streptomycetaceae; genus Streptomyces; species Streptomyces sp. CRN 30. The sequence goes on from NZ_JAVRHI010000527.1 coordinate 27,451, forward strand.
GCACCGACCGCAGCGCGAAGAAGGACTTCGCGCCCATCAGGTTGATGACGGTCAGGTCGACGGCGGCCGGGATGAACCGGAACCCGCTCCCGGCGAACGCCATGTCACCGAAGGTGAACCCCTTCGCACCCGGCATGAACCCCAGGTTCGGTCTGAACTTCAGCCCGTTCAGCCCCCGGAACCCGTTCAGCCAGATGCCGCTCGCCCGGAACGCGTCGTCGATGCCCAGACCGATCCGGGAGAACAGGCCGAACGCGTTGGGCCCGCCCAGGAACAGCGTCTTCGCGGCGTTGAACCCGGACGACCCGAGGTTCTTGATGCCCTTCCACAGGTCACCGAGGCGGATGCCCTTGGTGGTGGGGGCGATCACACCGATGATCGACAGCACCAGCTCGGTGATGCTCGCCTTGCCCTGCGAGAAGTCGATCGCCGTCTTGATGAGCAGCGCCACGTTCAGCCCGATGGCGAACAGCGCCAGCGGACCACCGACGATCATCGCCGGGATGATCAGGATCAGCGCCAGCCAGCCGAGCGCCTTCCAGAACTCCTCGCACTCGTCGATCGGCGAGGCGATGCTGTACGCCGCCTCGCGCAGCGCCGTCGCGGCCGTGCCCGCCGCCGTGTCCAGCGCGTCGCCCGCCGCCTCGGCGATCGCCTTCTGCGCGTCGCGCCCCTCCTCGTCGTCCTCGGCGAGGGCCGCCGCCGCGGTCAGCGCGTCGTCGGCGATCCGCTGCTGCTCCCGCATCACGCCGACATAGGTGCGCAGCGCGCCCTGCACGTCCTTGTGGGCCTGGCGGAACGACGACACGTACTTGCGCAGGTCCTTGTCGATGACCTTGCGCAGCGCGTCCGCGGTCTTCCCCACGAACGCCCCGTCCGTGGTGTTGAGGATCGAGGTCAGCCCGTCGTCGATGGTGTCGGCCAGCGACACCAGCGACTCCTGGGAGGTGATGACGGAGTCGATCCGGTCCGGGTCACCGGGGGTCGGGTCGTCGCCGAGGCCCAGCGCGCTCCAGTCGGTGGGACGGGGCATCGGGCGCTCTCCTTCCGCGTCCGGCCGCAGCCGGGGGGCCACTGCTGTCGGTACCGGCCGGGCGGCCGCCGGAGGTACCACGCACCGGCACGGCGAAAAGGTTCAACAGACATCCACCGACATCGACCGGGAAATGTGTTGAACCTTTCCGGGGTCCCCGTGCGTGGTCGGGGCGGACAGGCCGGGCCGGGACCGACGGACCGGCCCCGCGGACTCGACCGGGAGGCGTGGTGCCCGACTTCTCCATCGACTACTCGGCGCTGCACGTCGTGCAGACCAAGATGCACGACCTGGCCGACGCGGCCGACTCCGGCGGCGCCACCGGCACGTTCAAGGAGGTCGGCGAGGCGAGCGCCTCCGAACGCAAGGCGCTCTTCGGCAGCTCCGACCTCTCCTACGCCTTCAACCTCTTCTACTCGTACTCGACGTCCCGCACGAAGGACGCCAAGGACGGCCTCGGCCAGCTCGCCGACACCTTCGCCGGTGTCGCGGACACCTTCTTCAACGCCGACGCCCAGCTCTCCTCCGCCGCCGGCCTGATGAGCAACAGCCTCGGCCTCGACGAGTGGAAGAACGACAAGGAGGCGTACGACTCCTGGCAGGAGGACAAGACGGCGTGGGACGACTACCTGGAGCGGATCGGCGCCTCCGAGTACTTCGAGGAACACCCCGACGCCGACATCGGTGACGTCTGCCGCGCCGACGACGCCCCCGGCTTCTGCGAGACGTGGCTCGACGACGACGACGCGCCCGACGACCCCGGCTCACCGCCCACCAAGCCGTCCGACGACCCGCCCACCTCGTACACCTACGAGGACGAGCAGGGCAAGGTGTCGGTGGAGGTGGAACTGGACGACGACTACAACGTGATGAAGGAGACCTCCACCATCACCACCACGGACGGCCAGTCGTACACCTCCGTCACCACCTACGACTCCGCGCCCCGGATCATCACCCCGGAGGAGGGCGACCCCTTCGACGCGCGCGACTACACCATGGTGACGACGTACGGCGACGGGACCGAGTCGACCACCGAGGTCGTCATCAACGACGACGGCTCCGGGACGATGACCACCACCGACCCCGAAGGCGAGGTCACCACCGTCAGCCGCTCCGGGCCCGACGAGGAGTGGCCCGAGCCGGAGGACGACGAAGACTAGGGCCCCTTCCCCGGCCCGCCATCCCGCCCCATCCCGCAGAGAAAGGCCGCCACGTGCCCGCCAACATCAGCCTGTCCTACGCCGAGATCGAGCGTGTCTCCAACCTCCTCGACACCAGCGTCGAGGAGACCCTCGTGCCCCGCATGGACGAGGCGAAGTCCGAGGTCGACACCCTGCTCGACACCTCGCTCGTCCTCACCCAGTCCAGCCCCGCGCTGCAGACGCAGTACGAGAAGTTCAACACCTCGCTCAAGGACGCCACCAACAGCATCAAGGGCTACGCCGAGCAGTTCCGCAAGATCATGGAGTCGGTGAAGGACATGGACCAGGACATCGCCGACAAGGTCAACAGCAGCGGCCAGTAACCGCAGCGGCCGCCCGTCCACCGCCTGACCGACCCCCAGGAGACCCGCCGCCATGGCCACTTCCCCCGATGTCTACTTCGACTACGACGAGATCGCCCGTACCGCCACGACCATGGGCACCAAGCTCACGGACATCTCCAACGAACTGACCAGCCTGGAGACCACCGTCAGCGCCCTGCTCCAGGACGGCCTCGTCTTCGAGAAGGCCAGCCCCGCGCTGCAGAACGCCTACAACGACTTCAGCAACCAGATGAAGACGTCGGCGAAGAACATCCAGGAGTACGCGAACATGTTCAACAACATCGCGGACTCCATCGCCGAGTCCGACCAGACCATCGCCACCGAGATCCAGAGCGAGGCGAACAAGAGCTGAGGCCCCCGGCCCGTTCACGCGCGAGCCCCGCCGCCCGGACCTGCCGGGCGACGGGGCTCCCACGTGAGGGGTGTGCTCAACCGCCCAGCACCGTCAGCGGGATCTGCACACTGATCGTGGTGCCCGCCTCGCTCGCCGTCCAGCCGCGGCCCGTCACCAGCGGTGTGCGGACCTGCTCCGCGGAGATCCGGCTGCCGATCAGGTCGCCCTCGCCGATGCTCTTCGGACCCAGCAGCACACCGCGCCGCGAGCGCCGCGCCATACCGACCCACCCGAGGGAACTCATCGACTCCGGCAGACCGGCAAGGAGCAGACCCTGGCCGTGGTCCCGGCCCGACTGCGCGACCTGCCGCAGCACCTTGTCCGCCCGGCAGTTCAGCAGCAGGTCCGCGTCGTCGACGACCACCACCACCGGCCGGCCCGCCACCGCCTCCAGCGCCCGCGTGACCGCCTCGGCGGACGGGTCGGTGTCGCTGATGACCTCCGCCAGGTCGTGCGCCGCGAGCTGCCGCAGCTGCGAGTCACGCGGCGTGATCACCACCAGCGACGTCCCGCCGAGCAGCAGCGACACACACATCGAGGCCAGCGTCGTGGAGCGCCCCGTACGCGGCGGACCCGCCACCATGAACGAACCGCCGCCCGCCGCGAAGTCGTAGCCGATCGGCTCGCCCGCGTCGCCGCCGATGCCCAGCAGCGCCCACAGCGGACGCCTGCGGGCCTCGGGCACCTGGTCCATCGCCTCCTGGAAGCCGATCATCGACGGCAGTTCCTCGATCCGGAACGGACGGCGGCCCGCCGCGACGGACGCGTCCCGCGCGGTGGTGCGCCGGCCGATCTCCCGCAGCGCGTCCGCCTGGTCGACGCCCTCCTCCGCGGGCAGCAGCGCGATCTGCGCCTCGATCCGCTCCGGCGCCAGCCAGCCCCGGCCCGGCGGGATGTGCGCGGGCACCTTGTGCCGGTTCAGACCCGCGACGTTGTAGTCGCTCGGATCGGCCTGCTTCAGCAGCAGCCGGCGGTCGTTGTGCGCCGCCAGCCGCCCGCCCAGCAGCACCCGCTCGGAGGTGGCGATGACGTGGATGCCCGCCGCGGCGCCCTCCCGCAGCAGCCGGACCACCTCGGAGTAGATCCGGCCGCCGTCGTAGTCGTCGAGCAGGGCGCTCAGCGCGTCCCAGCCGTCGATCAGCAGCAGCAGCCGGGCCGGCCTGCGGTCCTTCGGCAGCTTCGCCCTCAGGTCGGCGAGATCGGCGGAGCCGTTCTGCGCGATCAGCCGCTGACGGGCCGTCAACTCACCGTTGAGGCGGGTGACCAGCCGCTCCAGCCGCTCCGTGTCGTGCCGGGAGACCACCGCGCCGCAGTGCGGCAGCGACTCCAGCACGCCCAGACCGCCGCCGGACGCGTCGATGCCGTACAGGTGCAGGTCGGCGCTGGAGATCGCGAGCGCCGCCGCCCCCGCCACCGTACGCAGCAGCTGGGTGCGGCCCGAGCGCGGCGACCCGATGACGTACAGGTGGCCGAAGGAGGCGAAGTCGATCGTGCCGAGCCGCCGCTGCTGGAGGTGCGGAATGTCCAGCAGCGCGTACGGCACGAGCGGCAGCGCCCCGGGCGGGGCGGGCGGCACGGGCGGCAGGTCCTCCGCGCGGACCCGGTCCTCCAGCGGCTCCAGCCACGGGCTGGGCTCCGGCGTGAAGTCGTCCAGGGACTCCGCCGCCCGGCCGATCGCCTCCACCAGCGCCGTCAGATCGGTGACCGGCTCCTCCCCGGACAGCGGCTCCGGCAGCTCGTCCTCGGCGGCGGGCAGCTCCGCGGTCCGGCCCAGCCGGCTCCACGTCAGCTCCACCCCGCGCACCGGACGCGACGCGGCGGACCGGGCCGCCGGCGCCTCACCGCGCTCGGCCCCCACCCACGCCGTCTGGAACGGCGTCGGCGCCTCCGAACCGCGCCGGATCAGCGCCCGCCCGGGACTCGACGCGCTGATGCTCACGGCGTCCGGGGCGTTGATGATGTCCTGGCTCTCCGCCCGGTCCGTCACCCTGAGCGCGATCCGCAGGTTGGTGTTGGCGCGGATCTCGTTGCTCACCGAACCACCGGGCCGCTGGGTGGCCAGCACCAGGTGCAGACCGAGCGAACGGCCGCGCTGCGCCAGGCTGATCAGCCCCGGCACGAAGTCGGGCAGCTCCCGCACCAGCGTCGCGAACTCGTCGATGACCAGCACCAGCCTCGGCAGCGGCGCCAGCTTCGGGTCCCTGGCCCGCTTGGCCCGGTACTCGGCGTGGTCCTTCGCCTCGACCCGGGCCAGCACCCGCTCACGGCGCTTGAGCTCGGCGTCCAGCGAGGCCAGCGCCCGCTCCACCAGGTGCCCGTCCAGGTCGGTGATCATCCCGAGGGTGTGGGGCAGGTCCGCGCACTCCCGGAACGCGCTGCCGCCCTTGTAGTCGACCAGCACGAACGTCAGCTCGTCGGGCCGGTTGGCGGCGGCCAGCGAGGCGATCAGCGTCTGGAGCAGCTCCGACTTGCCGGAGCCGGTCGTGCCGCCGATCAGCCCGTGCGGGCCGTCCCGCACCAGATCGAGCCGGAGCGGACCCTCGTACCCGGCGCCCAGCACGAACGCCGTCGAGGCCGGGCGGCGCGCCCACGCGGCGGCCAGCGCCGCCGCGTTCGGCGGCTCCTGCCCGAGCAGCGGCAGCAGCCGTACGTCCGAGGGCAGACCGGAGTCGCTGTCGACCGTCACGTCCCGGACCGGGGCCAGCGCGCGGGCCACCTCCTCGCACCAGGCGGCGTCGACCAGGTCGGCGCGGACGTCCTCCACCTCGGGCACGCCGGAGGTGCGGACGGTGAGCCGGTTGCCCTCGGCGAGCACCACCGCCGTGCACTCCTCGGGCAGCAGCCGCTCCCGCTCGTCCACGCAGAGGCTGAACACCCGTACGCCGGGGCCCTGGGTGAGGACCTGCACCATGCCGGGGACGTCCCGCAGCCGCCGCGCCCCGTCCAGGACGACCAGCACGTCGGGTTCGCGCAGCAGGGTGTGGCCGAGCGCGGAGGTGCCCCGGGCGGTGATCCGGGCCTGGATGTCGGCGACGAGTTCGTTGACGCGGTGCGCGGTGCTCTCCGGGTCGTTGCCGACCGCGACCGGGCTGCCGGGCCGGCCGGTGACCAGGTGCGGCAGCCAGCGCACCCAGTTCCACGCCTCGGCGTGCTCCTCGCTGGTCAGCACCACGACCCTCAGGTCGCGCGGGCTGTGCAGCACGGCGGCCTGCGCCACCGCCCAGCAGGCCATGGCGCGCGGCGTGCCGCCCGGTCCCGCGACACCCGCCACGCCCAGGTCGGCCATCTCCAGGCCGTAGGGCACGTCCGCGATCCGCCAGTGCACCTGGCGGTGGTTGTTCTCCCGGGCGTGGTCGTCGATCCGCTTCAGCGACGGCCGGGTCGTCGTGCCGAGCCGCAGCGTCAGGTGGTCGGGGTCGCGGCGCCTGCGCTGCCACAGCAGACTGCCCGGACCGGTCGCGGTGAGCAGCACGGTCGCCGGGTCGGGGAAGGTGACGTTGCGCAGCTCGCGCTCGTCGAGCGTCGCCTCCCGCACCTCCCGTTCCAGCGCCGCGCGCCGCAGCCGGTACAGCCGGAGCGCCTCCTCCTGCTGCCGACGGCCCGAACGGCGGCCCGCCAGCCAGTTGCCGATCGCCATCATCGGGGTGAAGAAGATGAAGACGACGAAGTAGAAGGTCCGGAACAGGCTCATCATGACCAGGCCCATGACGAGCGGGGTCATCATCATGACGAACGGGAACGGGCGGTTCTTGCGCTCCCCGGGCGGCCCCTGCATCCGGATGGACTCGGTGTCCAGGTGCGGTGCGATGCGCGGCGGCCGGTTGTACTCGATGGCGAACTCGTCGGCGGAGACGTTGACGGCCGCGTCCGCCTCGAACGGGTCGGCCAGGCGCAGCAGATGGTCGCCGAGGGCGAGGTCGGCGTAGGGCGGCCACTCCTCGGAGCCGTCGCTCGGCGAGGGCCGTTCGCCGACGGGCGGCAGCGGCGCCCGCGCGGGCAGTCCGTCCGGACCGGGCGGGGCCGGTTCGGGGGTGTGCCCGCCGGGTCCGCCGTCCACCGGGCCCGCCGGTTCCTCCGCGGTGAGCGGGGTGCCGGTCTCGGGGTCCACCGGCGGGGGAGGGGTGAGGCTGCGCAGGCCGTGCCGCGCCGGGTCGGTGCCGTCGGGAAGCCGGAAGGCGACGGTGCCGTCCACGGAGACGGTCACCCACACCCCGCGGTCGGGCGCGTCGCCGCCGTGCAGGCGCAGCGCGCAGCCGCGGTCGGTGCCGATCTCGTGGCTGCCCGGACCCAGCTGCCAGCTGCGGCCCGCGCCGGGGCCGCCGACGTGGCGGATCTCCACCAGCGCCGGGTCACCGGCCGGGGGCTGCCAGGCCAGGGTCGCGGTGCGCTCCGGTACGGGGGTGCCGAGGCCGACGACGGCTCCGGCGCGGATGCCGGCGGCGCCGACCCGGAGGTCGGGGTTGACCGGGCGGTCGCCGAGGTAGAGCCGCTGGGATCCCAGCGCGGTGCCCAGTTCGGCGACGGTGGCGCCCTCGGGGAGGTCGAGGAGGTGGTCGGTGCGTCGTTCGGCGAGGTCGACGGTGGTGAGCGTGAGCTTCAAGAGACGCTCCGTTCGGCGGCCGGGGCCGGGTTCTCGGGGTGGGCTTCCCCGGCTGCGGGGGGTGTCGTCCGGTGGCCCGGTGCGGGTTCGTCGTGGCTGGTCGCGCAGTTCCCCGCGCCCCTTTCGGGGCGCGTTCTGTTGTGGGGGGGTGTGTTGTTCATGTCGGTCTCCGTTCTGTCGGCCTGGCCTGCTCCGCGTGGGCGGGGCGGGCGGCCGTGGCGGCGACGCCGGCCGTCTCGGAGGCCGGGCGTGCGTACCGCTCGGTGACCGTTTCCTCCTCCGTCTCGACGAGGTCGGACTCCTCGACGAGGTCCGCGGCGGCGGAGCGGGCCGCCGGGGCCGGCGGCAGCACGGGCGGCAGGCTGTCCAGCGTGCGGGCCACGGCCCGGCCGAGGCCGTCGCAGCGCGGCAGCAGCGGCGTGCCGGTGACCGCGACCCGCCCGTACCGCTCGGTGAGCAGCCGCCGCGTGTAGCCGCGCGCCTCGCCCAGCACCATCACCCGCAGCACCGGCTCCTCACCCGGCGGCGCGGCCAGCTCGGGCGGCAGCGGGTCGGGCAGCTCGGTCGCCACCAGGAACGGCGCCATGCCGAGACGGCGCGGCGTGTCCCGCGCGCTCCGGTACGCGGTGCGCACCGGCGGACCGGGATGGCGCCGGTGCACCCCCTCGGCGACGACGACCATGGACCGCGGCATCCGCACGTCCAACTGCGCGGAGAGCGCCTGGAGCAGGGCGCGCGACGCCCCGTCGTCGCCGTCCACGCACAGCACCGGCGGCCCCACCGCCAGATCGAGGAACGCGCACCGCAGTTCGCCCTCGTACGCCTGGGCGCCCAGGGCGACCACCAGGGGCCGTTCACCGGCCGGCTGCACGGTGACCGTCGGCAGGTCGGCGCGCGCCGCCGTCCACGGCTCGGGCGCGTCGGGCCCGGCCAGCAGCACCGCCACCGCGTCGGCGCCGACCAGTACGGCGTACGGCCGCCCGCCCGCGTCGGCCGCG
>NZ_JAVRHI010000528.1:0-6154 GCF_034105845.1 Streptomyces sp. CRN 30
CGCGGAGGGGGCGGCCGGGGCGCCGTACGGGCCGGTCCGCGCGGGCGCCTGCGGCATCGCCGGCATCGCGAAGGGCTGACCGCCCGGCTGGGGCGGCGGCGGGGCGTACCAACCGGGCTGGCCCTCCCCGGGCACCGGCAATGGGGGAGGCTGCATGCCGGGCGGCAGCGGCTGCATCAGCCCTTCCTTCTGGTCGATCGTCGAGCGGTAGTCGACGGCGGCCTGCGTCATCCGCATGTACGCCTCCTCCAGCGAGGCCTGGTGCGGCGACAGCTCCCACAGCCGTACGTCGGCGTCGTGCGCGAGGTCGCTGATCCGGGGCAGCGGCAGCCCGGTGACTCTGAGCGCGCCGTCCGGCTCGGGCAGCACCTGCCCGCCCGCCTCCGTCAGCGCGGCCGTGAGCTTCTCCCGCTGCTCGGTGTCGGGGGTGCGGGCGCGCGCGAAGTCGGCGGAGTTCGCCGCGATGAAGGCCCTGACGCTCATGTCGGCGAGCAGCTGGCCGCGCCCGATCACGATCAGGTGCTCCGCGGTCAGCGCCATCTCGCTCATCAGGTGCGAGGACACGAACACGGTGCGCCCCTCGGCGGCGAGTGACTTCATCAGGTTGCGCACCCAGAGGATGCCCTCCGGGTCGAGGCCGTTGACCGGCTCGTCGAAGAGCAGCACCTGCGGGTCGCCGAGCAGCGCCGCGGCGATGCCGAGCCGCTGCCCCATACCGAGCGAGAACCCCTTGGACCGCTTCCGGGCCACCTCCTGCAGGCCGACGACCCCGAGGACCTCGTCCACGCGCCGCTCCGGGATGCCCGACAGCTGCGCGAGGGACATCAGATGACTGCGGGCGCTGCGGCCCCCGTGCACGGCCTTCGCGTCCAGCAGGGCACCGACGTGGCGGGGGGCGTTCGGCAGTTTCCGGTACGGGTGGCCGCCGATCGTCACATGGCCGGACGTGGGGTTGTCCAGACCGAGGATCATGCGCATCGTCGTCGACTTGCCCGAACCGTTCGGGCCGAGGAAGCCGGTGACGGTACCCGGCCTTACCTGGAAGGAAAGGTTGTACACGGCCGTCTTGGCGCCGTAGCGCTTCGTCAGGCCGACTGCCTCGATCATTCTCCGCACCCATCGAAAGGTTCAGGACGCCGGGTCGTACGCCCCCGTAAGGGTTAGGAGGATATCGGTGAGCTGACGGTTCCCACCAAGGCGTGCAGGCGTGCGGGGACCCCACGCCCTAGGCGTCACGCCGCTTCAGCAGTACGTACCCGCCCACGAGCGCCGCGACGACCCACAGGGCCATGATGCCGAGCCCGCCCCACGGGCCGTACGGGGTGTCGTCGCCGGTCCGCGGGACCACTTCCATGATCTTGCGGCCGGCCTGGTCGGGCAGGAAGCGGCCGATCTTCTCCGTGGCCGGGACGTTGCCCAGGACGCTGGAGATCAGGAAGAAGAACGGCATCAGGATGCCGAGCGACAGCATCGGGGAGCGCAGCATCGTCGCGACGCCCATCGAGAACACCGCGATGAGCGTCATGTAGAGCCCGCCGCCGATCACCGCGCGCAGCACCCCGGCCGCCCCGATCGACGTGCCGTGTTCGTCGAGCATCGCCTGGCCCAGGAAGAACGCGGCGAAGGCGGTGGCGAGCGACACGAGCAGGGCGAGCACCGTGGCCACCGCGATCTTGCCGAAGAGGAAGCTGCCGCGCCGCGGGACGGCCGCCAGCGAGGTGCGGATCATGCCGGTGCTGTACTCGTTCGACACGACGAGCACCCCGAACACGATCATCGCCAGCTGCCCCAGGCTCATCCCGGCGAAGCTGATGAGCGTCGGATCGAAGGAGAGCCGGTCCGGCGTGTCCGACCGGTCGAACTCCCGGTCCGTCAGCGCGGAGATCAGCATGCCGAGGGCGAGGGTGACGACCACGGCGAGCGACAGCGTCCACACCGTGGACGCCACCGAGCGGATCTTGGTCCACTCGGAGCGGACGACCTGCGGTGCCGTCATGCTCCGGCCCCCTTCCGCCGGTCGCCGCCCCACCGCGGGGACGGCGGCGGCCCGGGCGGCCCCGCGTGCGCGTGGTACTCCACGGACTCGGCCGTCAGCCGCATGAACGCCTCCTCGAGCGAGGCCTGCCGGGGACTCAGCTCGTGCAGCACGACCCCGTGCCGCGCGGCCAGCTCACCCAGGTGCTCCGGCCGCGCGTCGTCCACCTCCAGCGCGCCGCCGTCCGCCTCGACGGGCGTGATCCCCGCCGCGTGCAGCAGGTCGAGCAGCTGCTCACGCTGCGGCGTGCGCACCCGCACGTACGAGCGGGAGTTGCGCCGGATGAAGTCCGCCATGGAGGTGTCGGCGAGCAGCCGGCCCTGTCCGATGACGACGAGGTGCTCGGCGGTCACCGCCATCTCGCTCATCAGGTGCGAGGAGACGAAGACCGTACGGCCCTCGGCGGCCAGGTTCTGCATCAGCGTGCGGATCCAGTGGATGCCCTCCGGGTCGAGCCCGTTGACCGGCTCGTCGAACATCAGGATCCGTGGGTCGCCCAGCAGCGCGCCCGCGATGCCGAGCCGCTGGCCCATGCCGAGCGAGAAGTTCTTCGCCTTCTTGCGGGCCACCGCGCCGAGCCCCACCGTGTCGAGGACCGCGCGCACCCGGCTGGCCGGGATGCCGTTGCTCTGGGCGAGACACAGCAGGTGGTGGTAGGCGCTGCGGCCACCGTGCACGGCTTTCGCGTCCAGCAGGGCGCCGATGTGGTGCAGCGGGTCCCTGAGCCGGTCGTAGTGGGTGCCGTCGACGCGGACGTCGCCCGCGGTCGGCCGGTCGAGGCCCAGGATCATCCGCATGGTGGTCGACTTGCCGGCGCCGTTGGGCCCGAGGAACCCGGTCACGAGGCCCGGCCGGACGGCGAAGGTGAGGCGGTTGACCGCCACCTTCTCGTCGTACCGCTTGGTCAGCCCCTCGAGCTCGATCATGGAGATCACGCTAGGACGGGACGAAGCCCCCTGCCACTTCACGGGCAGGGGGCTTTCGTACGGGCGGACCCTCGGGCGTCGCCGGGGCCGCTGTGCCTTACCGGGACTGCTGCGCCGGGACCCCGCGGGAGATCGGCTCGTCGTCCGTCGCCGGCGTACCGGCCGCGGCGACCGCGGCACCGGTGAGCGTCGCGAGCATCTCGCGGACGTTCGTGAGCTGGGCGTTGATCGAGTCGCGGCGGTTGGTGAGGGCGGCCAGCTCGCGCTCGGACTCGGAACGGATCCGGTCGGCCTTGGCGTTGGCGTCGGCCACGATGTCCTCGGCCTGGCGCTGCGCGGTCTCCACCGTCTGGCGGGCGCGGCGCTCGGCGTCGGTGCGCAGCTTCTCGGCCTCCAGGCGCAGCTGCTCGGCCCGGTGCTCGATCTCGGCCAGGCGCTTCTCGGCCTTGGCCTGACGGGAGGCCAGGTCGCGCTCGGACTGCTCGCGGCGCTTGGCCAGGTTGGTCTCGAAGTCCGCGGCGGCCTGGGCGGCCTTGGCGCGGGTCTCCTCGAAGAGGGCGTCCGCCTCCTCGCGCTTGGACTGCGCGTCCTTCTGCGCCTCGGCGCGCAGCTGGGACGCGTCGCTCTTGGCCTTCTCGACGATCCGGACGCCCTCGTCCTCGGCCTTGGCCTTGCGCTCGGCCGAGAAGGACTCCGCGTCGTTGCGCACCTGCTGGGCGGCGGACTCGGCCAGCTCACGGTGCTGCTCGGCGGCGCGGCGAGCCTCCTCGCGCAGGTCCTTCGCCTCTTCCTCGGCGAGACGGAGGATCTTCTCGACGCGCGCGCCGAGACCCGCGTACGACGGCTCGGCGTCACTGACCGCGGCCTGGGCGTTCTGCGTCTCGAGGTGCAGCTCCTCGATGCGCTTTTCCAGAGCAGTGATACGGGCCAGAGCACTGTCACGGTCGGAGACGAGCTTCGAGATGCGTTCGTCCACCTGAGCGCGGTCGTACCCACGCCGCACAAGCTCGAAGCCGTAGGGGGAAGTGTCGCTCATGGGGTTCCTGTCGAAAGAGACCGGTGAGGTGATAGGTGGAATCCTAGGGGGCATAGCGGCGTGTCATCGAGCGGATGCGCGTTTGATCTGGACAATGACACCCCTTTTGAGTGGTCGACCGTTGGGGGGACTTGCCAGGATTTGTGTGCCGAAATCCCGGCGAAACGCGCTGCGGTGCCTCCCGCCGGGCGGTACCGGGAGGATCGGGGTCCTCCCGCGTCACTCGCGCGTACTCCCGCCACTGCGGCCGGTGGACCAAGTTACCTTAGGTCACGGGACCTTGACACCGCGCATCCGGACAACGGGCCGGATGAGGCGGAACCGTAACCTCATCCACCTCGCTCCGCTAGCTGTCCGACGCCTTGCCACTCGAACGGGTGGCGCCCGCGGTGGCCCCGGCCTTCACACCGTCCTTGCCGCCCGGAGCCTCGAAAGACTCCAACGCCTCCAGGACGTCCTGGACACGGGAGATCTCCGCATTGATGTCCTGGCGCCGCCGGACCAGGACCTCCAGCTCGCGCCTGCCCTCCTCGACGGTGGCCTTCGCCTCGCGGATCGCCTCCGCCTTGAGCTCCTCGGCCTCGCGGACGAGCGTGGCCTTCTTCTGCTCGGCCTCCTTCAGCAGCCCCTCCGCCTTCTTGACGGCGGCGATGCGCACCTTGCCCGCCTCGGAGTTGGCCTCCGAGACCAGCTCCTTGGCCTTGGCCTGTGCCTTCGCCAGCTGCTCCTCGGCGGCCTTGATGAGGGCGTCGCACCGGTCGCCCGCCGCCTTCATCGTCTCGGCCGACTCGCGCCGGGCCCGCTCGTGCAGCTCCTCGATCTCGCTCGTGATGCGGTCGCGCAGCTCCTCGGCGCGCTCCCGGATCGCGGTCGCGTCCCGCCGCGCCCCGACCAGCAACTCGTCGGCGTCCGTGCGGGCCCGCTCGACCCGGGCGTTGCCCTCCACGGTCGCCTCTTCGATCAGGCGCTCGGCCTCCTTGCGGGCCGCGCCGACCATCGTGTCGGCCTGCGCCTCGGCGTCCGCGGTCGTCCTGAGCGCGTTCGACTGGGCCTCGGAGATCAGCTTGTCGGCCTCGCCCGCGGTCTCCGTGATCAGCTTGTCGACCTGCTCGGCCGCCTCGGAGCGCCGCTTGTTGGCCTCCTTGCGGGCCTCGTCGAGGGTCCGCTCGGACTCCTCGCGCGCGGCCGCGGTGACCCGCTCGGCCTCGGCCTCGGCCTGAGCCCTGACCCGCCCGGCCTCGTCGCGCGTCCGCTCGGCGTGCTGCTGTGCCGAGGCCACGGTCTCGGTCGCCTCGGCACGCAGCCGCTCGGCGTCACCGGTCGCGTCCGCGATCAGACGTTCGGCCTCCGCCGTCGACTCGGCGCGCAGCCGCTCGGTCTCGGCGGCCGTCTCCGTGGTGAGCCGCGTCGCCTCGGCCGCCGCCTCGGTGATGAGGGTGTCGGCCTGCGTGGCCGCGTCCGAACGGATGCGGTTGGCGTCCTCGCGGGCCTCCGCCCGGGTGCGGGTGGCGTCCTGCTCGGCCTTCGCAATGGTGTCCGAGGCCTCGGTCCGCACCCGCTGGGCGTGGTCGGAGGCCTCCGAGCGGACACGCTCCGACTCGGTGATCGCCTCCGCGACGGTGCGCTCCGCCAGCGACTTGGCGGCCTCCGCCTCCTCGGTCGCCTCGCGCCGTACCCGGGTCGCCTCCTCGGCCGCGTCGCGCCGGACCCGGGTCGCGTCCTCGCCGGCCCGCTCCCGCTCCGCGTACGCGTCGGCACGGACCCGGTCGGCCTCCTCCTGCGCCTCGGTGCGCGTCCGGTCCGCCGCGTGCTCGGCGGCGCTGCGCAGGCCGGTGATCTCCTCCTGGGCCTGCTCGTGCAGCCCGGCCACCGACTCGCGCACCTGCTGGGCGTGGAGCTCGGCGGCCGACACCATCTCGGTCGCCCGCCGGTCGGCCTCCTCGACCAGCCGGGTCGCCTCGGTCTCGGCCTCCTCCACGCGCTTGCGCGCCGAGGCCAGCAGTTCCTCGCTCTGCTCGCGGGCCCGCTCCCGCTCCTGGTCGGCCTCCTGCCGCGCCGAACCGAGGGTCTCCTCGGCCTCGCGGCGGCGCCGGGCGGCCTCCTCCTGCGCGGCGGCCAGCGTCTCGGCGCTCTCGGCGGCCAGCCGCTCGGCCGCGG